>NZ_CFHTCS010000186.1:0-8550 GCF_984369615.1 Martelella sp.
GGACAGCGGGTCGCCTATCTGATGCTCGACCTGAAGCGGCGGCGGCGCGATGTCCGGGCCTTCGTCGCAGCGATCGAGGAGACCATCATCAAGACGCTCGACAGGATGAACGTGCGCGGCGAGCGGCGCGAGGACCGGGTCGGCGTCTGGGTGAAACGGCCGGAGCGCCCGCCCCTGCCGGATGGCTCCCCGGCCGAAGACAAGATCGCGGCCATCGGCATCAGACTGCGCCGCTGGGTCAGCTTTCACGGCCTGTCGATCAATGTGGAGCCGGATCTCGAGCATTTCGCCGGCATTGTTCCCTGCGGCATTTCGGGATACGGCGTCACCAGCCTTGTCGACCTCGGCTTGCCGGTGACGACGGAGGATGTCGATATCTGTCTGCGGCAGGCCTTCGAGGAGGTCTTCGGCGAAACAGTGGCAGAGGCGCGCTGAAACCTCAGTGCAGCGTCCGTCCGCCGGTTACGGTAAAGCCGAACGGCCCGGGCCGGCGCGGTCGCTTGATGGCATCGGGATAGCGCCCCGCATGGCCGACATGGTTGACTTCGATGACGACGTCCTTGAGGTTGAGGCTCTTCTGCCGGTGACCCGGAAGGGATTTCTCGACATCGCCGGAAATCAGCCAGAGCGGGCGGACATTCAGACGGCCGGCGATCCGGACAAGCCTTTCCAGCGACGGCTCCGAGCGGTCGCATTCCCAGTTCCTCACCGTCTCGCGCGATACCCCCAGGTGTCCGGCAAGTTCCGCCAGGCTTAGTCCGGCGCTTTCGCGGGCCGCGAGCAGGCGCCCGCCCAGCGTATCGTCGCCGTAAAGTTCCTCTTCCATCATAGTCGGCCTTTCCGTCCCGTTGGGCATGCCGGATTTTCCGGTTCTGGTCGCCCTTCATAGCCAAAACCGGGTAAAAGTGCCAGTCCGCGCGGCCAGGGAGCGGGAAGACGGGAGAAATGCGCGATCACGCAGACTTGAGCTTGCGGATCAAGGAGCGACCATGCCAAAGATTGACGGACAACAAAGGCGATAGTGGAGAGACACCGATGGATGTGCGCGCAGCCGTAGCGGTCGAAGCAGGAAAACCGCTCGAAGTCATGACCGTTCAACTTGAAGGCCCGAAGGAAGGCGAAGTCCTGATCGAGGTGAAGGCGACGGGCCTTTGCCACACGGACGACTTCACGCTCTCCGGCGCCGATCCGGAAGGTATCTTCCCGGCGATCCTCGGCCATGAGGGCGCGGGCGTCGTGGTCGATGTCGGGCCGGGCGTCACCTCTGTCAAGAAGGGCGACCATGTCATCCCGCTCTATACCCCGGAATGCCGCGAATGCCCGTCCTGCCTCTCGCGCAAGACCAATCTCTGCACCGCGATCCGCGCGACCCAGGGTCAGGGGCTGATGCCGGACGGCACCTCGCGCTTCTCGCTCGACGGCAAGCCGATCCATCACTATATGGGCTGCTCGACGTTTGCGAACTTCACGGTCCTTCCGGAAATCGCGGTAGCCAGGATCAACCCCGACGCGCCCTTCGACAAGGTCTGCTACATCGGCTGCGGCGTGACGACCGGCGTCGGCGCGGTCATCAACACGGCCAAGGTGGAAGTGGGCGCGACCGCCGTCGTCTTCGGTCTCGGCGGCATCGGCCTCAATGTCATCCAGGGCCTGCGCCTTGCCGGCGCCGACATGATCATCGGCGTCGACATCAACAATGACAAGAAGGAATGGGGCGAGCGGTTCGGCATGACCCATTTCGTCAATCCGAAGGAGATCGGCGAGGATGTCGTTCCCTATCTCGTCAACCTGACCAAGCGCGGCAATGACACGATCGGCGGCGCCGACTACACGTTCGACTGCACCGGCAACACCACCGTCATGCGCCAGGCGCTCGAATGTTCGCATCGCGGCTGGGGCAAGTCGGTCGTCATCGGCGTTGCCGGCGCCGGCCAGGAAATCTCCACCCGTCCGTTCCAGCTCGTCACCGGCCGCTCCTGGATGGGTACGGCCTTCGGCGGCGCGCGCGGGCGCACGGACGTGCCGAAGATCGTCGACTGGTACATGGACGGCAAGATCGAGATCGACCCGATGATCACGCATCTCCTGAAGCTCGAGGACATCAACAAGGGCTTCGACATGATGCACAGGGGCGAAAGCATCCGCTCGGTCGTCGTCTACTGATGGGTTCGCTTACCGTCGATATCGCCCGCATGGACGCGCTCACTGCGGGCGAACTTTATGACGTGCTGAAATTGCGCGTTGACGTCTTCGTGGTGGAGCAGAACTGCTCCTATCCCGAGCTCGACGGGAAGGATGCGGAGGCGCTTCACCTGCGCCTTCTTGAGGACGGCAAGCCGGTCGCCTATGGCCGCATCTTCGCGCCGGGAACGGGCAGGCAGGCGCGCATCGGCCGTATCGTCGTCGCGCCCTCCCATCGGGGACAAAAGCTTGGCGAACGGCTGATGGGCGAAGCGGTCGCCGCCTGCGAAAGGCTTGCGCCCGGCGCCCCGATCGCGATTTCCGCCCAGGCGCATCTCGAGCGCTTTTATGCGGGCTTCGGTTTCGAGACCGTGTCGAAAGAATATCTGGAGGACGGCATCCCGCATATCGACATGGTGCGTGATGCCGCCGGAATGCAAACGGAAGTCGCCGGATGATCTATGTCGATGCCGATGCCTGCCCGGTAAAGGCCGAGGTCACCAAGGTCGCCGGGCGCCATGACATGCCCGTCACCTTCGTGGCCAATTCCGGCCTCAGGCCGTCGCGCGACCCGATGATCCGCAATATCATCGTCTCCGGCGCCTTCGATGCCGCCGACGACTGGATCGCCGAACGCGCCGGCCTCGGCGATATCGTCGTTACCGCCGACGTGCCGCTCGCCGAACGGTGCGTTGCCGCGGGTGCGCTGGTGACCGGGCCGACGGGCCGGCTGTTCGATCAGGCCAATATCGGCATGGCGCGGGCCATGCGCGATCTCGGCCAGCATCTGCGCGAGACCGGCGAGAGCAAGGGGTATAACGCCGCCTTCTCGCCGAAGGATCGCTCGGCCTTCCTGCAGGCCATGGAGCGGCTCTGCCGGCAGGCGAAATCCATTCAAGCCAAGAGAGAAGACGAAACAAAGGGAAAACCATGAATATTCTGTCCGAGAACACGGCTTTTGGCGGCATGCAGGCCGTCTTTTCCCATGATTCGGAAGCCTGCAACTGCGAGATGACCTTCGCGGTTTTCGTTCCGCCGCAGGCGACGGAACGCCCCTGCCCCGTGCTCTGGTATCTCTCCGGGCTCACCTGCACCCATGCCAATGTGATGGAAAAGGGCGAGTATCGCCGCATGGCGGCCGAACTCGGCCTGATCATCGTCTGCCCGGATACGAGCCCGCGCGGCAAGGACGTTCCCGATTCGCTCACGAACTGGCAGCTTGGCCAGGGCGCGGGCTTCTATGTGGACGCCACCGAAAGCCCCTATGCGCTGAACTACCGGATGGAAACCTACATCACCAAGGAACTGCCAGCGCTGATCGCCGGCAGCTTCCGCGCCGACATGGAGCGCCAGGGCATTTTCGGCCATTCCATGGGCGGCCACGGCGCCATGACCTTCGCGCTCAAATATCCCGATCGCTACAGGAGTTGCTCGGCTTTCGCGCCGATCGTGTCGCCCACGACCTCTCCCTGGGCGCAGGGCGCGTTCGAGAAATATCTCGGAACGGATCCGGATGTCTGGCGCAAGCATGACGCCTGCGCGCTGGTTGCCGCCGGCGCCCGGTTTCCCGAATTCCTGATCGACCAGGGCACGGCCGACGGCTTTCTCGAGGAAGGGCTGAAGCCCTGGCTGTTCGAGGCGGCGGTCAAGGATACCGACATCGCGCTGACGCTCCGAATGCACGAGCGCTATGACCACTCCTACTATTTCATCTCCACCTTCATGGACGATCACCTGCGCTGGCACGCGGAGCGGCTTTAGGCCGCTCCAATCAGCGTTTCAGCGCGACGAACAGATTGTGGGCCGCCTGCATGTCCTCGAAACGCCTGGCGCGGCGGCGGGCGGCTTCCTCGTCATGGCCCCAGAGCTCGATCGTCCAGTCTTCCTCGAGATTGCCGAGCGCCCAGGCCTCATCAAGCGTCAGGCGGCCGCGCGCCAGCGCCAGCGTCACCAGCGCCGAACCGGTCAGCGTCGTCATCACATGCAAGGCGCCAAGCTCGAACGGCGCCCGGTGATGCTCCAGTTGCCTGCGGAAGGCCTCAAGGCTTTCGGCCGGCTGTTCGGCAAACATCACGCCCTCCACCAGCACGAAGCGCGCGCCATATTCCTCGGCCATCCATTCAAGCACCGGCCCCCAGCGCTCGGACTGCCGGGCAACGAGCTCCTCCGGGCTTTCGGCGCGATAGAACAGCATGTCGTTGCCGGCATAGCTGACGATCTCCTCGAACACTGCCTCGGCATTCACGGCCACGCCGTCGATGATGGTGTTGGCAAGCCGCGTCATCGGCATTTTCGCCGGATCGATGACCTTCTCCTGCGCCTGCCATTCGGCCCGCACATACTCGGCGGCGGCCTCCGTCGGCAGGATCAGGGGCTTTCGCGACGGGGTCTTGACCGGGCGGCCGTCGAGCTTAACCGCAAAGCCCTCGCCTTCGGCGACGACAGTTGCCTCGGCATAGAATTTTTTCGGCAGTTCGGCGCGCATCAGTTCCTGCGACCGGCGGATGGGATCATTGGTCATCATGCACCCTTCAGAACGAAATTCAGAATATCATCCGGCGTCTCGGCGATCGCCGCCGCGCCGGCGAGCTTCAGCGCATCCGGCGCGCCATAGCCCCAGGAAACGCCGACGGCCGCGGAACCGGCGGAACGGGCCATCTGGATGTCGAACACCGTGTCGCCGATCACCACCGCCTGCTCCGGCCGCATGCCCGTTTCATCGCAGCATTCCAGCACCATGGCCGGGTGCGGCTTGGACGGACAGTCATCGGCCGTGCGCGTGGTAATGAATTTTTCGCTGTAGCCATGGGTTTTCAGCATGTGGTCGAGCCCGCGCCGCGACTTGCCGGTGACCGCGCCGACGAGAATATCGTCCTGCAGGAAGAGATGCGCCAGCATGGCGGCGACGCCGTCATAGAGTTTTTCCTGCATGGCGGGGTCACGCCGCACCTCGGCGAAAAGCGAGCGGTAATAGCCCATCATGTCCCGGCATTCATGATCGACATCTTCACGCCCCAGTAGCCCGGCAATCGCCACGTCCAGCGTAAGCCCCACCGTGCCGCGCGTTGCCTGCTCATCCGGCGCCTCGTGTCCGAAGGCGCGGAAGGTGCGGGCCATGGTCTCCTGAATGATCGCCAGGCTGTCGACCAGCGTTCCGTCACAATCAAAAAGCACCAGCTTCATGGGGAGCACTCCCGGCTCAGACGAGTTTCAAGATTTCTTCCGGATGCCAGACGATCGCGCCCGCTCCGGCATCCTGCAGGTCGGCGATCTCGCCGTAACCCCAGGCAACGCCGATCGCATGGGATCCGGCCTTCACCGCCATCTCCATGTCGAACACGGCATCGCCGATGATCACCGCATCCGCCGGATTGAAACCCGCTTCCGCGCAGCATTCAAGCACCATGGCCGGATGCGGCTTGGAGGGGCAGTCATCGGCCGTGCGCGAGACGGTAAATCGCGGTGCCAGTCCATGCAAATCCAGAACATGGGTCAGGCCCCGGCGCGAATTGCCGGTGACCGCGCCGATGGCGACGTCGCCGCGCGCGGCAAGGCCGTCGATCAGCTCGGCAATGCCGGGAAACAGCTGCTCCATCATGTTGGGATCGGAATGGACTTCGGCAAAGAGCGACTTGAACTTCACCCGGATCGCCAGAACCTCGTCATCGATCCGGTGCCTGCCGAGCAGCCGGGCAATCGCGTAGTCGAGCGACAGGCCGATGATCGTCTTGGTCTCTGCGAGCGTGGGTTCGGGATGACCGTAGGCGACAAAGGCGCGGCGCATGGTCTCATGGATGCGCACGGCGCTGTCGACCAGCGTGCCGTCGCAGTCAAACAATACGAGCTTCATGTCAGTCCCTGTCTCAATCCTTGTCGAGATCTTCGCGATCGGCATCGAAGCCGAGAAGATTCCAGCTTTGCACCATATGCGGCGGCAGGGGTGCCGTGACCTTCAGCCTGCCGCCGTCGGGATGGGGCACATCGATATGGCGGGCATGCAGGTGCAACCGCTTCTGGATACCGCCCGGGAATTCCCAGTTCGGGTCATCGTCGAAATATTTCGGATCGCCGATGATCGGGTGTCCGATGTGAAGCGCATGGACGCGCAACTGGTGGGTCCGCCCGGTATAGGGCTCCATCTCCAGCCAGGAAAGCGTGTGGGCGGCCGTATCGATGACCCGGTAATAGGAAACAGCGTGGTCGGAATCGGGCTCGCCGTGTCTGGCGATCCGCATCCTGTCGCCGTCCGGCGTCTGCTCCTTCACCAGCCAGGTCGAGACCTTGTCTTCCCGTTTGCGCGGCACGCCCTTGACCAGAGACCAGTAGGTCTTCTTCGTGGTGCGGTGGCGAAACGCCTCGGTCAGCGACTGCGCGGCGCGGCGCGAGCGGGCGATCACCAGAACGCCGGAGGTGTCGCGGTCGAGCCTGTGCACAAGGCGCGGCTTTTCGCCCTTCTTGTTGGTCCAGGCCTCCAGCATCTTGTCGATATGGCGCACGACGCCGGACCCGCCCTGCACGGCCAGTCCCGCGGGCTTGTTCAGCACAAACACGCGCTCATCCTCATGCAGCAGCATGCGCGACAGAAGCTCGCCGTCGGGCGAGTGCCTGAGGTCCCTGCCCGGTATGGGGCCAGACGTCTTCGGGTCGACGTTCATTGGCGGGATGCGGACCATCTGACCCGGCTCGACGCGCGTGTCGCTCTTGACCCGACCGCCGTCGACGCGGATCTGGCCGGAGCGCAGCAGCTTCTGCAGCGCGCCGAAGCCAAGCCCCGGATAATGCAGCTTGAACCAGCGGTCGAGCCGCATGCCCGCCTCGTCCTGATCCACCTTGATATGTTCAATACCCGCCATAGTGCGAAAACCCTTCTTTCAAGCCGTGGCTTCTATCGCATGACGCACCGGATTGAAATGGGTTTAGAACACCATCCGTCCGATCGCGAGGCCTGCGAATACCGCGATCAGCGCGAGGAGAAGGCTTGCAGCGATATAGGCGACGGCATGCAGCACATCGCCCCTTTCGATCATCGTCATGGCATCGAGCGAAAACGACGAGAACGTGGTGAAACCGCCAAGGAAACCGGTGACCATGAACATCCGCATTTCCGCCGACTGGTTGAGCGCCCGCGCGACCGCCTCCACCAGGAGCCCGATCATGAGCGATCCAACGACATTGACGACGAATGTGCCCCACGGGAATTGCGGTCCCCAGAGCCTGATGGCGAGGACGCCGACGAGATAGCGTCCGACCGAGCCGAGCGCTCCGCCGGCGGCAACGATGAGGGCATGGGAGAGGATGGTTGACACGAGAGGATGTCCGTCCGGTTTCCAGGGTCTTGGGCTCCCACCTTACTAGCCCCTCCTCCGCCTTCTGCCCACCCCTCTTCCGCCGTCCTTGCCGAAGGTCGATGACGCCCGCCGTGGATATTTCGGCCGGCGGACGCTTGCCTCTTGCAAATCCCGCCACAACTTGGATAATCCGTTTCAAAATTCGCGTTGGGAGAACCCGCTTTCTGTGAAGCGGTGCCGAAGGAGCAACTGCCCCGGAAACTCTCAGGCCAAAGGACCAGCGCGTATTTCTGAACTCTGGAGACAAGGTCCGGCATCCGCCGGGACCGGCCGAAGGGATAATAATCTCAGGCACACGGGACAGAGGGGGCTCATTCGAAACGGGCATGTCACACGCGCCCGCCCCTTTGAGCCGGCGTTTTCGTCAAACGCAATCCGGAGGCAAGTCTTGGTCTCGCAAGAACCGCTAGAAAAAACCCCGCTTCACGCGCTTCATCTGGAGCTTGGCGCCCGCATGGTGCCCTTTGCCGGCTATGACATGCCGGTGCAATACCCGATGGGCGTTCTCAAGGAACACCTGCATACCCGTGAAAAGGCAGGCCTTTTCGATGTCTCGCATATGGGCCAGGTCTGGTTGAAACCGCGCTCCGGCAACCTCGCCGATGCGGCGATCGCGCTGGAAAAACTGGTGCCGGTCGACATTCTCGGCCTCAAGCCCGGCCGCCAGCGCTACGCCTTTTTCACCAATGAAAACGGCGGCATTCTGGACGACCTGATGGTCGCCAACCGCGGCGATCACCTGCTCATCATCGTCAACGCCGCCTGCAAGGACGCCGACCTTGCCCATATGAAGGCCTATCTCTCCGATCTCTGCGCGGTGGAAACGCATTTCGAAGACAAGGCGCTGCTGGCGCTGCAGGGCCCCAAGGCCGAAGCCGTGCTGGCGCCGCTCTGCCCGGCCGTTGCCGAGATGAAATTCATGGATGTGCGCGCCTGCGAAATCCTGGGCGTGACCTGCGTGATTTCGCGCTCCGGCTATACCGGCGAGGACGGCTTCGAGATTTCCGTGCCGGCCGACAAG
>NZ_CFHTCS010000187.1:0-8463 GCF_984369615.1 Martelella sp.
GGACACGGTCTTCAACCTGCTCGACACGCCCGGCCATGAAGACTTCGCCGATGACACCTACCGCACGCTGACAGCGGTGGATGCGGCCATCATGGTGATCGACGCGGCCAAGGGCATCGAGCCGCGCACGCTGAAGCTCTTCGAAGTCTGCCGCATGCGCGACATCCCGATCATCACCTTCGTCAACAAGATGGACCGCGAGGCCCGCGACACGTTCGAGATCATCGACGAAGTGGCGGAAAAGCTGGCGCTCGATCCCGTGCCGATGACCTGGCCGATCGGCCAGGGCAAAACGTTCTGCGGCACCTACCACCTGCGCGACAGCGCCGTGCGCTACGGCGATGGCGAACGGCACCTCACCAAGGTCAACGGCCCGGAAGTGGTGGCCGAAAAGCTGCCGGAACATGAACGCCAGGACTGGGCGGAAATGGCCGAGCTCGCCATTGACGGCTATCCGGCGTTTTCGCGCGAGGCCTTTCTCGAGGGCCATATGACGCCGGTCTATTTCGGCTCGGCGCTCAGGAACAACGGCGTGCGCGATCTCATTCACGCGCTGTCCGAATTTGGCCCGCCGCCGCGCGCGCAGGTCGCCGATGTCAGAACCGTGGAAGCCACCGACCCGAAGATGAGCGCCTTCGTCTTCAAGATCCAGGCAAATATGGACCCCAACCACCGCGACCGCATTGCTTTCGTGCGCGTCTGCTCGGGCGAACTGAAGCGCGGCATGAAGGCGCGGCTCTCGCGCACCGGCAAGCAGATGGGGCTGACGGCGCCGCAATTCTTCTTCGCCTCGCAGCGCCAGCTTGCCGACACGGCCTATGCCGGCGATGTCGTCGGCATCCCGAACCACGGCGCGCTCAGGATCGGCGATACGCTGACCGACGGCGAACAGCTCGTCTTCCAGGGCGTGCCGAACTTCGCGCCGGAAATTCTCCGCCGCGTCAGGCTTGAAGACGCCATGAAGGCGAAGAAGCTGAAGGAGGCCCTGCAGCAGATGGCCGAGGAAGGCGTCGTGCAGCTCTTCACCCCGGAAGACGGTTCTCCCGCGATCGTCGGCGTGGTCGGCGCGCTGCAACTCGACGTCCTGAAGGAGCGGCTGAAGGCGGAATACGGCCTGCCGGTCTCCTTCGAGATGGCGCGTTTTTCGATTTGCCGCTGGATTTCGGCGGAAAAGCCCGCAGATCTCGACAAATTCGTCTCCTCGCATCGCGGCGACATCGCCCGCGACCTCGACGGCGATCCGGTGTTCTTGGCCCAGGACG
The DNA here is from genome assembly GCF_984369615.1 of Martelella sp. Lineage (NCBI taxonomy): Bacteria > Pseudomonadati > Pseudomonadota > Alphaproteobacteria > Hyphomicrobiales > Aurantimonadaceae > Martelella > Martelella sp. The sequence continues at coordinate 1,263 of NZ_CFHTCS010000187.1, forward strand.
GTTTCTCGCTGAACTATGAGAGCGAACGCGCGCCGGAGATCAGGATGATCGCGATCAAGGAATATCACCAGGCGAAGGCGGCGTGAGACGATGAGCGAGAAGGAAGTCATCGGCATTTGCGGCATCGGCCGGATGGGAAGCGCGATCGCCGACCGGCTCGCGGCAAAAGGGTTCCGCCTCGTGCTTTGGTCGCGCAGCGGCGTGACGGATGAATTCGCGGACAGGAACCGCGCCGAGATCGCCCTCAACCTCGCCTCGCTCGCCTTCAAGTCCGACATCATCATCACCTCCCTGATCAATGACGGAGCGGTGGACTCGGTGCTGTCGAAGCTTGTCGAAACCTCGCTGCCGGGCAAGCTCGTGGTCGAGACATCGACGGTGCGGCCGGACACGCTGCGGCGCTTTTCCGAAAAGATCAAGGCCAAGGGCGGCAGCGCCATCGACGCGCCGATCTCCGGCGGCCCGGAACTCGTGCGCGAGGGCACGGCGGGCGTCTATGTCGGCGGCGCCACGATCGACTACAAGCGCTACCTTCCGGTCGCAGAAGCGCTTTCCGACCGGATCCACCACACCGGCTCGCTGGGGGCGGGTGCTGCCGCCAAGATCGTCAACAACATGATGCTCTGCGGCTATTGGGAAGTGCTGAAGGAAGCGCTCCTGACCGGCAAGAAGGCCGGCCTTTCGGTCGAGACCATGCTCGACGTGCTGTTGACCAGTCCCGGCGGCTCGCCGGCGCTCAAATTCCGCGCGCCGCGCATTCTGGGCGAGGACAAGAGCATCGGCTTTCCGGCAAAAGGCGCGCTCAAGGATGCGACGCTTTTCGCCGAAGTGGCTGAAAACTTCGGCGTCGAAACGCCCGCGATCAAGGCGGCAGTCGAGAGCTACCGGACCTGCATCGCGGAGGGCCACGGCGACGAGGATCTTTCTGCGATGGTGCGGACCGCGCTGGAAAAAGGGTGAGGCTACTCCCGCGCCGCGCCCGGCAGCATCGCAAGTTCGTTGACCCACGGCGCTGCCTCCTCGCACCAGATCTGCCGTTTTGGCGGCAGTTCGGCGCGCTGGTCGATCAGGCCCCAGCGCAAGGCCCAGTCGCCGGCAGCCTCTCCCTCGCCTCTGGAAAACACCGGTCCTCCGCAGGTTTCGCAAAAGGCCTGGGCGCGCTTGGCACCGCTTTCGGCCATCTTCCAGTACTCCCTGAGGACACCGCTCGAAATCTGGACATCTTCTTGCGCCACAAGAACAGAGACGCGATAGGGCGAACCGGAGAGCCGCTGGCACTGGTTGCAGTGGCAGACAACGACGGCCTCGGGATCGATGCTCGCCGAAAATCGCACATTGCCGCAAAAACAGCCACCGGTGACGTCCATGATCCATTCTCCGTTTTCCGCAGGGAGGCTGTTCATGCCATGGGGACGCGGCCGGGTGCAACATCACGAGGCTTGAAGAATCCTGATGGCAGCATCAGATTATGGAAAACAGAGAGCAGGAGAGAGCTGATGAATATCGGCGAAGCCGCACGGCAATCGGGCCTGCCGCCCAAGACAATCCGTTACTACGAGGAAATCGGCCTCGTCGTCGCCGACCGTGCGCCCAACGGCTACCGGGATTATTCCGGCAACCATGTGCACCGGCTGAACTTCATCCACCGCTCGCGCGACCTCGGCTTCTCTGTCGAGGAATGCCGGCTGCTGCTGTCGCTTTATGACGACGACGCCCGAGAAAGCGCCGAGGTCAAGGCGCTGGCGCTTTCCAAGATCACCGAGATCGACGCCAAGCTCGAGAGGCTCGCGAGCCTGAAGGCGACGCTGCAGCACCTCGCCGAAACCTGCCACGGCGACCACCGTCCCGACTGCCCGATCCTTCAGGAGCTTTCCGGCGACAGGGATTGCTGCACGCCCGCCTCAGGCCTCGAAAAGGCGACGGATCACCGCGTCGGCACGGGTTCCTCGCCGCGATAGTCGTAGAAGCCCCGGCCCGATTTGCGGCCGAGCCAGCCCGCATCTACATATTTGACGAGCAGCGGGCACGGCCGGTACTTGTTGTCGGCCAACCCTTCATGCAGCAGTTGCATGCCGGCAAGGCAGGTGTCGAGGCCGATGAAATCGGCAAGTTCCAGCGGTCCCATCGGGTGGCGCGCGCCGAGCTTCATGGCGACGTCGATCGCGTCCACCGAACCGACCCCCTCATAGAGCACATAGATCGCCTCATTGATCATCGGCAGGAGAATGCGATTGACGATGAACGCCGGGAAATCCTCCGAGACCGTCGGCGTCTTGCCGAGCGAACGGACGAATTCCTTCGCCGTTTCGAACGTCACCTCCTCGGTGGCAATGCCGCGCACCAGCTCGACCAGTTCCATCACCGGAACCGGGTTCATGAAGTGCACGCCCATGAAGCGTTCCGGCCGGTCGGTCGCGGCCGCAAGACGGGTAATGGAAAAGGCCGATGTATTGGTCGCGAGCAGCGCTTCCGGCTTCAGGATCGGGCAGATTTTCGCGTAGAGCGCGCGCTTGGCCGCCTCATCCTCGGTGATCGCCTCGATCGCCATGTCGACGGAGGCGAGGTCCTGCAGGTCCGTCGAGCCGCTGATCAGCGCCAGCGCCTTCTTGCGATCCTCGTCCGTGATCTTTCCGGAGTTGACCTGGCGGGCGAGATTGCCGTTGATCGTCGCCAGCGCGCGCTCGATCTGCTCGCGCTCGCTGTCGATCAGGTGCACGTCATAACCGGCGACCGCGCAGACATGGGCGACACCGCAGCCCATGGCGCCGGCGCCGACAACCCCGATGCGCCTTATGTTATCAGCCATTTCGCGCTCCCTTGCTCATTTTCCGGGCGAACGGCAGGCCGCTCGCGAAAGTCCGTACCACTTGATAGTCCCTCGTGCCGCTCATTTCCAGTGCCAACCCCTTTGCGATGCCAAGTTCGGGATCGGTCTGTACATGTTCTTTTCCCTGTCGCCGGCGATGAAAAACCGCTAGAGGCTAGTTCAGAAATAACGAGGAAACGGCATAAAACGCATGTCTACGCGACGCATCGCCATTTTCGGCGCGACCGGGTCGATCGGGCTTAATACGCTCGACGTGATCGAACAGCTCGGCGGGCGCGATACTTTCGAACTGACCGCGGTTACCGGCAATGCCAATGTCGAGGCTTTGGCGAAAAAGGCGATCGATCACGGCGCGCGAATGGCCGTCACCGCCGACGAGAGCCGCTACAAGGCGCTGAAGGAAGCCTTGTCCGGATCGGGCGTCACGCCTGCCGCCGGGACAAGCGGGCTTTCCGAGGCCGCGCGCATGGACAATGACATGGTGATGGCGGCAATCGTCGGCACCGCCGGGCTGAAGCCGACGCTGGAGGCCGCGAAGGCCGGCGCCGACATTGCCCTTGCCAACAAGGAATGTCTCGTTTCCGCCGGTCCGCTGTTCATGGAGGCGATTGCCGCGGGCGGCGGCACGATGGTGCCTGTCGACAGTGAACATTCCGCCGTCTTCCAGGTGTTCGAGGAGAACCAGCGCCGGGCGCTGGAACGGGTGATCATAACCGCATCCGGCGGCCCGTTCCGCACAAAGAGCCTTGAGGAAATGCGCCATGTCGATGCGGCGACGGCGCGCGCCCATCCCAACTGGTCGATGGGCCTGAAAATCTCGATCGACAGCGCCTCGATGTTCAACAAGGCGCTCGAAATGATCGAGGCCATGCATCTCTTCGCGCTGAGACCGGAACAGGTGGAGGTGATCGTCCATCCGCAGTCGATCATCCATTCCATGGTCGGCTATGCCGATGGCTCGGTGCTGGCCCAGCTCGGCGCGCCGGACATGCGCACGGCGATCGGCTATGCGTTGTCTTATCCGGAGCGGCCCTCGCTTTCGGTCGAGAGGCTCGATTTTGCCAGGCTCGCCCGGCTCGATTTCGAGGCCCCTGACGAGAGCCGGTTCCCCGCCCTTCGCCTGGCGCGGCTCGCCATGGCGCGCGGCGGGCTTCAGGGCGCAGTCTTGAACGGCGCCAAGGAAGTGGCGCTGGAAGCCTTTATCGAAGGGCGCTGCGGCTTTCTGGAGATGGCGGAAATCACGGAGACGGTGATGGACAGCCTCTCGCACCTGCCCGCCGCCGCCGGTATCGACGACATCTACGCTGCCGATGCGGAGGCCCGCCGCAGGGCCGCAGGCCTCGTCAGGGCGTAAGGCCTACCATTCGATGCGGCTGCCGTCATAGGCGAGGAATATCCCGGTCTCTCCCTCGGCGATGCCGTTCAGCGCCGAGAGCATGTTTCCGGCGGCCTCTTCAGCCGCGACCCGGCGATTGTTGCCGGCATAGGGTTCGGAAAGCGGCGTCGCCACCGTGCCCGGATGAAGGGCGGCAAGCGAAAGCAGAGGGTTTTTACGCCGCGCCTCGATTGCGGCGGTGCGCAGGATCTGGTTCAGCGCGGCTTTCGATGCACGGTAGGACATCCAGCCGCCGATATGGTTGTCGCCGATCGAGCCGACGCGCGCGGAAAGGCAGGCGAAGATGGCCCTCCGGTCACGTGTCATCAGCGGCAGAAAGTGTTTGAGCAGAAGCGCCGGGCCGATGGCGTTGACGGAAAACTGCCGTGCCATGACCTCGGCGTCGAGCGCCCTGATGGTCTTTTCCGGACCCGCGCCGTCAATATGCAGCGCCCCTGTGGCGCAGACAATGAGGTCGAACGACTGACCGGAGAAGCGCTGTGCCGCTTCGGCCACGGACGCCTCGTCGGCGATCTCCAGGCCGTCCGCGCGCCGCGACAGCGTTTCGAGGCCGCCGCAGCGCGGATCCGCCTCGATCGCCGCGCACACGGCTTTGCCGATGCCGCCGGAAGCGCCGATGACGAGCGCATGATAGCGCTCGGCAAGGCTGGTCATGACGGTTGCCTGCATCATTCTCTCCCTTCACGGGATGAATTACGCCGGACGCCTTTCCTCGGATCACCTGTCGAAGACCGCCCGCCAGACATCGAAGGGAAATGCGCCGTCGCACCCCTCGGGCGCGGTATTGGTCATGGCGACGGCAACCGTGCCGGTTTCGGGGTCGAAACACCAGCGGTTGCCGTAAACCCCGCCCCAGGAGACCGCGCCGTCCGGCAGGGGCGAATTGTCGAGCGCGGCATCTTCCGTGACGGCGCCGAGAAAGCCGAACTTCACGCCCGGACGGACATTGAGATCGCCGATCTGGTTGCGGATCGCGGCCTGAACGGTCTCCGCCTTCAGCACGCCGTCGCCGCCCTTGCGAACCATCTCGAGAAGCCGGATCACGTCGCCGGCGGTTCCCGCCATGCCGCCGCCGCCGCCCTGGAAGGCGTGGGGGTTGAAGATCCGCGCCGGCGAGAAGGTGTAGATCCGGTCGGGCGCAAAGGCAACGCGTTGCGGCTCGCCCATGGGCTGGGGAACGGGGTCGGCATTGAAATAGGGAACGGCAACGCGATCGCGGTCGGTCACGCAGAAGGTGGTGTCGGAAATGCCGAGTGGCCGCAGAACATACCGGTTCAGCGCTTCCTCGACCGAGCTGCCCTCCGCCTGCGCAAGCACGGCGCCGAGAATGTCGATCGCGATCGAGTACTCCCAGGCGGTTCCGGGCTTGTAGGCCAGCGGAACGGTGTTGTGGCGGGAGAAATTGTCCTCGAGCGTCAGCTCGGTGTTCTCGATGCCGACCGTGATGGAATCATGAACCGAAAGAATGCCGGCGCCGGGGCGATAGGTGAGACCGGCCGTATGCGTCAGAAGCTGACGTATGGTGATCTCGGCCTGCCGGCCGTCGGGGCCCGGGGGGTGGAACCACGGCAGGCGGTCGCTGACATGATCGTCGAGCGAGATCTTTCCGGCATCGGCCATCGCCAGCGCCGCGGCGGCAACGAAGGGCTTGGTGACGGAAGCGTAGCGGAAAATCGTGTCGAGGGACACGGGTTTCCCCGCCTCCCGGTCGGCAAAGCCTGCGGCGCGTTCATAAACCGGCGCGCCGTTCCGCCAGACCATGACCACGGTTCCGACGATGCGCGCCTCATCGATCGCGCGGTCAATGGCCGCGTCAACGCGGTGCGAAAGTTCCATGAAAAGCCCTCCGGACCATAAACAGCATTGCCTGTTTGATCCGGAAAGCCGCGGCCCGAGTCAAGTGAATTCCCGATGAAGAGCAATTACGCGACGGCGCGCGCCAGCGCACATTGCGACCAGAGCGAATGCAGCGCCGCCACCAGATGGTCCATGTCCCGATCGGTATGCAGCGGCGTCGGCGTGAAGCGCAGGCGCTCGGTCTTGCGCGGCACCGTCGGATAGTTGATCGGCTGGACATAGATGCCGAAATCATCGAGCAGAATATCGGAGATCCACTTGCACTTCGAGGCGTCACCCACCATCACCGGCACGATATGGCTGTCATTGTCCATGTGCGGGATGCCCTGCGCATCGAGCTTGCGACGGAGCGTGGCGACGCGTTCGCGGTGACGTTCGCGCTCGATCTGGCTCACCTTCAGGTGGCGGATGGAGGCGACCGCGCCCGCAGCCAGCGACGGCGGCAGCGCCGTGGTGAAGATGAAGCCGGAGGCAAAGGAGCGGACGAAATCGACCACGGCCTGAGATCCGGCGATATAGCCGCCCATGACGCCGAATGCCTTGCCGAGCGTGCCCTCGATGATCGTCAGGCGGTCCATCAGCCCCTCGCGCTCGGCAACGCCGCCACCGCGCGGACCGTACATGCCGACGGCGTGAACCTCGTCCAGATAGGTCATCGCGCCGTACTTTTCGGCGAGATCGCAGATTTCCCTGATCGGCGCGATATCGCCGTCCATCGAGTAGACCGATTCGAAGGCGATCAGCTTCGGCGCGTCCGGATCGGCCGCCTTCAGCTTGGCCTCCAGATCGTTGAGGTCGTTGTGCTTGAAGATGACGCGGGCGCTCTTGCCGTGGCGAATGCCCTCGATCATCGAGGCGTGGTTGAGCGCGTCCGAGAAGATGATCAGGCCGGGGATCTTCTGGCCGAGCGTGCCGAGCGTCGCCCAGTTGGACACATAGCCGGAGGTGAAGATCAGCGCCGCTTCCTTGCCGTGCAGGTCCGCGAGTTCTTCCTCGAGCTTCACGTGGTAATAGTTGGTGCCGGAAATATTGCGGGTGCCGCCGGCCCCTGCCCCGCAAGCCTCGATCGCCTCCTGCATGGCGGCGATCACGGTGGGACACTGGCCCATGCCGAGATAATC
>NZ_CFHTCS010000188.1:0-8438 GCF_984369615.1 Martelella sp.
GGCCCGGGCGGTCGTGTCCTCGGCCTCCAGCCGCTCGATCAACATGCCGGCGGCGGCTTCGGCGATCGCCGGAATGTCCTGATCGAGCGAGGTGATCTCGGGATCGAATCCCGCCGAAAAATGCAGCCCGTCGAAGGAAATCAGCGAGACGTCATCCGGCGCCTTCAGCCCCATCGACTTCAGGCCCTGCAGTACGCCGCGGGTCTGCATCGTGTTGATCGTCACGATCGCCGTTGGCCGGTTCTGCCGCGACATCAGATCCTGCGCGGCCCGGAAGGCCTGATCCTCGCGTTGATGATGGGTGTAGACGAAGTTGTCGGGAATCGGGTGTCCGGCCTCGCTGAGCGCCGCACGGGTGCCCTCCAGCCTGTCGTCGGATACCGAAATGCCGGTGCGGCCCGCGATCACGGCAATCTCGCGGTGGCCGAGCTGCAGAAGGTGGTGAACGATCAGGCGGGCGCCAAGCGCATTGTCGTCAACGACGCAATCAAACGGCGCGCCCTCTATGATGCGGTCGATGATCACAGTCGGGCGCCTGAGCGCGGGGATGATGTTTTCCGCGTAGCGCTCTCCGAGGCATGTGGGAAAGAGCACCAGTCCCGCCACCTGATGGTCGCTCATGCGGGCGATGTCGGCCAGCTCGCGCGCGGGATCGTCGCCGTTGGAGGCGAAGAACATCGAATAGCCCTTGTCGGAGAGCGCCGCCTGCATGCTGCGGGCAATGCTGGCGGCATAGGGCGCCGCGATATCGGGCACGAGCAGGCCGATCTGGCGCGAGCGGCCGAGGCGCAGGTTCCGCGCCACCGGATTGGGCACGTAGCCAACGGCCGCGATCGCAGCATTGACCCGGGCGCGTAACGTTGCGCTGACCGGCGCGCTGTCATTGATCGTGGCGGAAACAGTGGTTACGGAGACGCCGGCGGCCTTCGCTACATCCTTGATTGTGGCCATTTTTCCCCCTGATTCAATACCCTCTGTTTACACGGTTTTTCTCAAATCGCCAGCGTGTTCAGCGGAATCGGCTTGATCATTGTTTGATTTCACGGTAAATACGTAACGTTTCGTGCATTTAGTATACGAAAAATAGGGGATAAAGGCGACCTGTTCGTGGAGGATGCGAAAGGTTGCGTGTTTCGGGAGGGAAAATTGAAGACATCCGCCTTGTTTCTGGCCGCCGCCCTGGCGACCGCCGCCGCGCCGGCCTTTGCCGATGACAGCGTGCTTCGTCTGCGCATGAACGGCGACATCAATTCCGTCGATCCGATCTCGACGACCAACTACACCATCCGCAATGCCAGCTATCTGATCTATGACGTGCTGTTCGCGCTGGACGAGAATTTCGAGGTTCAGCCGCAAATGGCCGAGAGCGTCGATGTTTCCGATGACGATCTGGTTTATACCATCACGTTGCGCGACGGTTTGACCTTCCATGACGGCAGTCCGGTCACGGCCGAAGATGCCGTGGCCTCGCTTCAGCGCTGGGGCAAGGTCGACGGGCTCGGCAAGATCATGTTCTCCAAGATGGACAGCATCGAAGCCACCGATGACAAAACGCTCGTCATCACCATGGCCGAGCCCTGGGCCCAGGTTCTGCCGGCGATCGGCAAGATCTCGTCCAATATCCCGGTGATCATGCCCAAACGGCTGGCCGAACAGGATCCGGGCGACCCGGTGACCGAACCGGTCGGCTCCGGGCCCTACCGTCTCCTGGTCGATGAATGGGTGCCGGGCTCGATCGCGCCCTATGAAAAGTTCGAGGGATATGTGCCGCGAGACGAGCCGGCCTCCATGGCCGCGGGCGGAAAGGTCGCGGGCTTCGATCGTATCGAGATCGTCAACATTCCCGACACGGCGACCGCTATCGACGCGCTGCTCGCCGGCGAGATCGACTGGATGGAAGAGGTGCCGGCCGACATGCTGCCGCTCTTCGAAGGCCAGAACGAGGCGGTGGCCGAGCCGGCGCTTCAGTCCGGCAATTCGCTGCAGCTGGTCGTCAACCATCTGAACCCGCCCTTCGACAATCCGAAGATCCGCCATGCGCTGCAGCTCGCGCTCGAGCAGGAGCCCTTCATGCAGGCGATGAACGGCGACAATACCGACCTCTACGAGATCTGCGCGGCCGTCTTCTTCTGCAACACGCCGTTCGAAAGCGACGTCAACACCGACCGGGTTCTGACCCGCGATGTGGAGGCGGCCAAGGCGCTTCTGGCGGAGGCGGGCTATGATGGCACGCCGGTCCACATCATGCATGTGACCGATATCGCCGGGCAGGACGCAGCCTATTCGGTGTTGAAGCCGATGCTGGAGGAAGCGGGCTTCGTCGTCGACGAGCAGATTGCCGACTGGGCGACGGTTTCCACCCGGCGCGCGTCGAAGGAGCCGGTCGCGGACGGCGGCTGGAACCTGTTCTTCACCGGCTGGGGTTATGTCGACCAGATCAATCCGATGACCAATGTCTATGTCGCCGGCGCCTGCGGTGACGGCTGGTTCGGCTGGGCCTGCTCGGAAGAACTGCAGGAACTGCGCGAGCAGTTCGCGGCAACGAGCGATCCGGAAGAGCAGAAGCTGCTGGCCACGCGCATGCAGGAGGTCACGCATGACCTCGTGCCCTATGTGCCGCTTGGCCAGGTCTATCCGAGCCAGGGCCTTTCGACCGATCTCGAAGGCTATATCGAAAGCCCCGTTCCGTTCTTCTGGAATGTTTCGCGCGCCGAAAACTGATTATCATGACGGGCCGATGCGAGTGACGTCGGCCCGTCTTGCACCAAACTTTCCGGGAGGAACGCGTGCCGGCTTATATTCTCGGCCGACTGGCTGCGGCCATACCGACCCTGCTTCTGGTCTCGGTCTTCATCTTTCTTCTGGTGCATCTGGCGCCGGGCGACCCGGCGCTCCTGATCGCCGGCGACAATGCGAGCCCCGCCCAGGTGGAGCAGATTCGCCAGCGGCTGCATCTCGATCAGTCCCTGCCGGCGCAGTTCGTCATCTGGTTTTCCGATGCCGTCCGTCTTGATCTCGGCGCAAGCGTCTATTCGGGCAAGCCGGTGACCGAACTGATCGCCCAGCGCATCGAACCGACCTTCATGCTTGCCGCCTATACGATGGTGCTGACCGTGCTGGTCGCCATCCCGCTCGGCACGATTGCCGCGTGGAGGGCCAACGGTCTCGTTGACCGCATCATCATGGCATTTTCGGTCGCCGGCTTCTCCGTGCCGGTCTTCGCGACGTCCTATCTGCTGGTCTATCTCTTCGCCGTGAAGGCGCGATGGTTTCCCGTCCAGGGCTACAAGCCGCTGTCGGATGGCATCTGGGCAACGCTTGTCTCGCTGACGCTGCCCTCCGTTGCGCTGATGCTCGTGTTCGCCGCCCTCATCGCTCGCGTCACGCGGGCCGCCGTTCTGGAAGTGCTGCAGGAGAACTTCGTGCGCACGCTCAAGGCCAAGGGCATGGGCACCGGCCGCATTCTCGCGGTGCATGTGCTGAAGACGGCGGGCGTGCCGATCGTCACCGTCATCGGCATCGGCTTTGCCGCGCTCATCGGCGGCGTGGTGGTGACCGAAAGCGTCTTCAACATTCCGGGGATCGGCAGGCTCACCGTCGACGCCATCGTGCGCCGGGACTATCCCGTGGTGCAGGGCATCATCCTGTTCTTTTCCGTGACGCTGATCCTCATCAACCTGATCGTTGATCTGAGCTACGCATTGTTCGACCCGAGGGTGAGGGGATGACGGCCGTCATGGAAGAGACCAGCAAAAGCGTCCGTTCGTCCGAAACCCTGCTTCTCGTCAGCGAGGGTTTCCGTTTTCTCAAGGCCCACCGCGAAGTCACGATCGTGCTCGCGATGCTGGTTGCCATGGCCCTGGTCGGCGTGTTTGCGCCGCTTCTGGCGGGCGATCCGATGGCGATCAATCCGGCCATGCGCTACCGCCCGCCGTCCGCCGAACACTGGCTCGGGACCGACAATCTCGGCCGCGACGTCTATGCCCGGCTGATCTACGGCACCCGCAATTCCATGGCCGTCGGCTTTGCCGTTGCCGGAATCACCACCCTCATCGGCGTTGCCATCGGGGTCTATGCGGGTTTTTCAGGCCTCGGCGGCGCCATCGTCATGCGTCTCAACGATGCGATGATGTCAATCCCGGCCGTGCTGCTTGCCATCGCGCTCGCCTCGCTGATGGAACAGGGGCTTGCCGCCGTCATCGTCGCCATCACGGTTCCTGAAATTCCGCGCATGGTGCGGGTCGTGCGCGCGCTGGTGCTTGGCATCCGCCGCCAGCCCTATCTGGCCGCCGCCGTTTCGATCGGCACGCGCGGCCTGCCGCTGGTGTTTCGCCATGTGCTGCCCAACATGTTCGGCCCGGTCCTGGTGCAGGCGACCTATGCCTGCGCCTCAGCCGTCATCACCTCTGCCGTGCTTGCCTTTCTCGGCGTCGGCGTCTCGCCGGATATTCCGAGCTGGGGCGGGATGATGGCGGCGGCAAAGTCCATGTTCCGGCTGCATCCCGAACTGATGCTCTATCCGGGGCTTGCGCTCTCGCTGCTGGTGTTGCTCGTCAATATTCTGGGCGACCGGCTTTCCGATGCGGTCGACCCGCGCAAGGCCAAAAGGGGGATATTGTGATGGGCGAGACCTTTCTTTCCGTCGACAATCTGTCGCTGACCTTTTCCGGCAAGGCGGGCATTCACCACGCGCTCACCGACGTCTCCTTTCATGTGGACCGCGGCGAAATCCTCTCCTTTGTCGGCGAATCGGGTTGCGGCAAGTCGGTGACGGCGATGTCGGTGATGCGGCTTCTGCCGCGCCACGGCGTGCATTATCCCTCCGGCAGCATCGTGCTCGACGGAGAAGACCTGCTGCAAAAGAGCGAGCGGGAGATGCGCGCGATCCGCGGCGGCAGGATCGGGATGATCTTTCAGGATCCGATGACCTCCTTCACGCCGGTCCACACGATCGGCATGCAGATCGCCGAGACCGTCGCGCGTCACCGGGGCGTTTCGAAAAAGGCGGCGATGGTCCGGGCGCTGGAAATGCTCGATCTGGTGCGCATTCCCGATGCGAAGAACCGGATCAACGCCTATCCGCACGAGCTTTCGGGCGGCATGCGGCAAAGGGTGATGATCGCGATGGCGCTTGCCTGCGATCCGGAACTGCTGATTGCCGATGAGCCGACAACGGCGCTTGACGTGACGGTGCAGGCGGAAATCCTGGAACTGATCACGGATCTGAGGCGCGATCTCTCCATGTCGGTGATCCTCATCACCCATGATCTGGGTGTCGTTGCCGAGACCGCCGACCGGGTGATGGTGATGTATGCGGGCCGCGTGGTCGAGGAGGGGCCGGTGGCCTCGGTCCTCGGCGGGCCCGCCCATGGCTATACGGCCGGGCTGATCGAGGCCCTGCCGCTGTCGGGCGCTCTTCACCATCGCCGGCCGCTGAAGGAAATTCCGGGCGCCGTGCCGCGTCTCGATCATCGGGTGGAGCACTGCATCTATGCCGATCGCTGCGCCTTCGCGACGCCCGCCTGCAAAACCGTGCTGCCCGAGCATCGGGCGGTCGGGAAAGGTCATCGCGCCGCCTGCCTCAATGCCGGCGATGTCGCCGCGGCGCTTGAGACCAATGAAATCGTGAGGGCTTGGCAATGAATGTGCAGGTGAAGCTTGAAGGCGTGAGCAAGGCCTATGATATCGGCAAAGCCGGGTTCTTCGGCAAACCCCGGCTTTTGCATGCGGTCAACGGCGTCGACCTGGAAATCCGGAAGGGCGAGACGCTCGGTCTGGTTGGCGAGTCGGGCTGCGGAAAGTCGACGCTCGCCCGGCTGATCATGCATCTGGAAAAGCCGACGGAGGGCGCAATCGCCTTTGACGGCGAAGATCTGAACGCCGTTTCCGCCGCGCGGCTGCACGCGGCGCGGCGGCGGTTCCAGATGGTGTTCCAGGATCCCTATGCCTCGCTCAATGCCCGGATGACGGCGCGGGTGATCCTTGCCGAGGCGCTGAGGAACTACCGCTACGGCAGCCCGGCGGAAATCGGCGCCCGCGTCGAGGCCGTGGCGTCGGCCTGCGGCTTGTCCTCCTATCACCTCGACAAATATCCGCATGAGCTTTCCGGCGGCCAGTGCCAGCGCATCGGCATCGCCCGCGCCATCGCGCTCGACCCGGAGATGATCGTGGCCGATGAGCCGGTCTCCGCGCTCGACGTCTCCATCCAGGCGCAGATCATCAACCTGATCCTCAGGTTGCAGCAGGAGATGGGCCTGACGCTGATCTTCGTCTCGCATGATCTTTCGGTGGTCGCCCACATCGCCGACCGGGTCGCCGTGATGTATCTGGGGCGGATTGTCGAACTGGCGCCGGTCCACGACCTTTTTGCCGGAAGCGCGCACCCCTATACCCGGCTGCTATTGTCGGCCGTGCCGCGACCGGCCCCCCAGGGGCAGCGCGAGCGGCTGCTGAAGGGCGAGCTTCCAAGCCCGCTGAACCCGCCGGAGGGCTGTCATTTCCGGCCGCGCTGTCCCCATGCGACGGAGCGATGCCTTTCGAAGCCGCCGTTGAGACCGATCGGCCCGGGGCGTCTGGTTGCCTGTCACCATGCCGAAGACCTGGCGGAAACGCCATGAGCGCGGGAGAAAAACAGCCGGTGATGCTGATCCCCGGCCTCCAGTGCGATCGCAGGGTCTGGCAGTTGCAGATTCCGTTTCTGGAGGCGCTCGGTCATGAGGTGATCGTGCCGGAAGAGCATTTTGCGGCGCAAAGCATCGCCGAAATGGCGGAGATCATTGCCCGCCGGCTTCCCGAGAAGGTGCATGTGGCAGGCTGGTCGATGGGCGGTTACATCCTTTGCCGTCTTCTGGCGTCACATGCGGAACGGATTGTCGGCGTCGCGATGATCGCGACCTCGGCCCAGCCCGAGAATGCGCGCCGCACGGCAGAGCGTCGCGCCGCGATGATCGCGGCTCGTCAGGTCGGCATGGCGCGAGCCTATCGTGCGAGCCTCGAAGCGTGTTGCTTCCGTCCGGACAATGTGTCGCCTGCGTTGATGGACGATCTCGTGGCCATGGGCGTCGATATGGGGATGGACACATTCTTCTCCCAGCAGGCTGCCATTATCGCCCGAAAGGACGGACGTTCCGCGCTTGCCGCCTATCAGGGCCCGGTCACCATCATCTGCGGCGAACGGGATACGGTGACGCCGCCGGAATTGTCGCGGGAAATGCATGCGATTTCGGCCCGATCGCGCCTGACCATGATCCCCGAGGCCGGCCACAACGCGCCGATCGAGCAGGCCGACGCGGTCAATGCGGCGCTTGGCGCGTGGCTCGCCGAAGGGACGGCGGGAAGCGACGGGGTGCGCGCCGCAACAGCGCCATAAAGTATGTCGCGGTCGGCTGGAAACATCTGACCTCCGCGACAATGCCCCAGGTCCTATGGCTGGCAAATGCCGCATGACTGGCACGGATGCGCCGAGCGGCCTCGTGAAAGGGACATCCCCGGCACAGATTGCCTGTGCCGGGGCGGGTCGCACCCTGTCCCAGACTGCCGCATTTATCGGGACGCGGCTTATCTGGAGACTTTTCAAACGTTCTGATGCGCCGATTGGTTCCTGATCATGCGAAAAAACGTCTCGGTTTCGGCCTGCCGTGTGCGCCAGGCAATTTCATCCCCGGCGGAAATACGGTAAGGCGGATCGCAAACGCGTCCGCCCCGGAGGTTAGAAGAACAATGGCCAGTCTCACGCTGCGCAACATCGTCAAGAAATATGGCCAGCGCCAGGTCATCCACGGTCTTGATCTCGACATCGCCGACGGCGAGTTCGCGGTTCTCGTCGGTCCGTCCGGCTGCGGCAAGTCGACGCTGTTGCGGATGATTTCCGGCCTTGAGGAGATCACCGGCGGCGAGGTGATGGTCAATGGCCAGGTCGCCAACAGGATGCAGCCGCGCCAGCGCAACATCGCCATGGTGTTTCAGGATTTCGCGCTCTATCCGCATATGAGCGTGCGCAAGAACATGGCTTTCGCCCTGCGCATGGCCGGTATTTCCCGCGCCGAGCGCGATGCGGCCGTGGAGCGGGCTGCCGAGATGCTGGGGCTCACCCAGGAACTGGAGCGCTATCCGAGCGAACTTTCCGGCGGGCAGAAACAGCGCGTCGCCATGGGCCGGGCGCTGGTGCGCAACCCGGAGGCCTTCCTGTTCGACGAGCCGCTGTCCAACCTCGACGCCAAGCTGCGCGCCCAGATGCGCGCCGAGATCAAGGCGCTGCACCGCCGGCTTCAAACGACCATGATCTACGTCACCCACGACCAGATGGAAGCCATGACCATGGGCGAGCGCATCGTTCTGATGCGCGCCGGCGCGATCGAGCAGGTCGGCACGCCGCTCGAGCTCTACGACCGCCCGCAAAATGTCTTCGTCGCCGGCTTCATCGGCGCGCCGGGCATGAA
>NZ_CFHTCS010000189.1:0-8404 GCF_984369615.1 Martelella sp.
CCGCCAGCAACTGGTGGACTGGTTCAAGAGCAACCAGGCCGGCACCAGCCAGGATCTGGCACGCATGTTCGGCATCTCGGTTTCGACGATCCGGCGCGACCTCGACCTGCTGGCGTCCGAGGGCCTTGTCAAGCGCACCCATGGCGGCGCCGTCAGCATCCGCTCGCGCGCGACCTACGAGCCGTCGACGGATCTGGCGCGCCGCACGGCGCTTGAGGAGAAACAGGGGATCGTGCGCGAGGCCATGCGCTTCATCGAACCCGATCAGGCGCTGCTGATCGACACCGGCGCGGTCATCTGTCACCTGCTGGCGGAAGAGATCGCCGGCCTCGATATTCCGCTGACCATCATCACCAACGACCTTCATGTCGCCAAGGTTCTGACCTACAAGCAGAACATCAAGCTGATTGTGCCCGGCGGGGCGTGCCGGTTCGGTTCGTTCAGCCTTCTCGGCGAGCCGGGCCTGAGCTTTCTCGCCGACATCCGCTGCGACCTGTTCTTCATGTCGGCTGCCGCGATCGACGAGCAATGCGTCTCGGAAACGCTCCTGGAACTCGTCCAGATGAAGCGGGCGATGATTGCCGCGGCAAACAAGGTCATCCTCATGGCTGAATCCAGCCGCTTCATGGAACGCGCCCTTCACAAGACCGCCCCGATCGACGCGATTGACACCATCATCACCGATGAAGGCCTCAGCCGCGAGCAGATCGACAAATTCCCCTCTCCGGGACCGCAGTTCATAACGGCGCTGATGTCGTAACAGACACTGCTGAACCGGTGTCTGCCCGGGACCGTCGCGTCCGGGGGGCCGGCTAGCGCATCGGCTTGCATCCATCCGGATTTCCACAACATTGACCCCATCCTGTCGCGCGCTTGCGGAAAAACCTCCGTGGTTCGGCAGAAAGCGATCGCCCTTGCGTATCGTTATGTTCTAAATAATAATAAACCAATTCATCGGGAGGAAGGAATGACAAAAACACCGATCCTGCAATTCGGCACGAGCCGTTTCCTGCAGGCGCATCTGGACTTGTTCGTGTCCGAGGCAGCGGCGCGCGACGCGGCGCTGGGCGGCATCACGGTGGTCCAGACGAGCGGCCACGGCGGACGGGCGAAGCGGCTCTCTGCGCTCGCCCGCGGATATGATGTCCGCCTGCGCGGCTTGCGCAAAGGTGAAAGGATCGACGAGACCGTTCACGTGACAAGCATCGAACGCGGTCTGGAACTGGCCGATGATCTTGCGCAGGTACGGCGCATCATCGCCGAAGAAGCCGAGATCATTGTCTCGAACACGGCCGATACGGGGTTTCTGCCGAAGCCGGCCGACCGGTCGGCGCGCTTCGATCCGGCCATGTCCTACCCGGCCAAGCTGGCGCACCTGCTGCGATCCCGTTTCGAGGCCGGCGGCGCCGCGCCCCAGGTCATGCCGACCGAACTCGTCCAGAACAACGGCGACGTTCTGCGCGGGCTGGTGCTCGACGCCGCCGCGCACATGGACGCGCCCTATCGGGCCTGGCTGGCCGAAGAGGTGCTCTGGGTCAACTCGCTGGTCGACCGCATCGTGTCCGAACCGCTTGAACCCGCCGGCGCCGTCGCCGAACCCTATGCGCTCTGGGCGATCGAGCGCCGACCCGGCCTGCGCCTGCCCTGCCGGCATCCCGATATTGACGTTGTGACCGATCTCGGCCCGATCGAGCGGCGCAAGCTCTTCGTCCTCAACCTCGGCCATACATGGATGGTGTCCGACTGGCTGGCGCGCGGACGTGCCGGCGCGACCTTCGTTCGCGATATCCTCGCGGACCGGGACCGGTCGGACCGCCTGCGCGGGCTCTATGCCGAAGAGGTGCTGCCGGGTTTTGTCGCCGCCGGCGAGGACGACGGGATCGAGGACTATATTGCAGTGACGCTCGAGCGCTTCGCCAATCCGTTTCTCGACCATCGACTGGAGGATATCGCTGCAAACCACGGCGAAAAGCTCCGGCGCCGGATCGGCGCTTTTCTCGAATGGGCCCGGCGGCATGGCGACGGGGGTGAAAAGCCATTGCTGGAGGAGGCCTTGAAGGAGGAAGACGCATGAAGACGAACCGGATCGGCCGAACTGCGGTGGCGGTGACCGACGTTTCCTTCGGCTGTTCCAGCATCGGCAATCTCTACCGGGAGATTACCGACGGTGATGCCGAGGCGGTGCTCCAGGCCGCGTGGAAGGGCGGTATCCGCTATTTCGATACCGCGCCGCATTACGGGCGGGGGCTTTCGGAAATGCGGCTCGGGCGTTTTCTCGAAGGGCGGGCCGGATATGTGGTGTCGACCAAGGTCGGGCGCGTTCTCTCCCCGGCGGCGGAGCCGATCGCGGAAGCGGACGGTTTCCTCAAACCCGCGCAAAACGATGTGCGTTACGACTATTCCGGCGACGGCATCGAGGAGAGCCTCGAGCAGAGCTTCGAGCGGCTTGGCCTTACCCATATCGACATCGTCTATGTGCATGATATCGGCGAGTATACGCACGGTTCCGGCAATGCGGCGCATATGGAGGATTTTCTCGGCTCCGGCTACGACCGTCTTGTCCGGCTGAAGGAGGCCGGCAGGATCGGGGCCTTCGGACTGGGCGTGAACGAATGCCGGGCGTGTCTCGACGTGATGGACCATGGGCCGATCGATGTCATCCTTCTGGCGGGCCGGCTGACGCTGCTCGACCGTTCGGCCGAGGCGGAACTCGTTCCCCGCTGCCGCAAGGCGGAAACCAGCCTCGTGCTCGGCGGCGTCTTCAACTCGGGCATTCTTGCGACCGGTGCGGTCGACGGCGCGACCTACGACTACGAACCCGCGCCGAAGGCGGTGCTGGAAAGGGTGGCGGCGCTGCAGGCGGAGGCGGAACGGGCCGGGCTGGCGCTGCCGACGGCCGCGCTGCAGTTCGCCAAGCGACACCCCGCATCGGCCTCGGTTCTGATCGGCACGGCCAGGCCCGCCACGCTCGCGAAAAACCTCGAGGCGTTGCAGGCCGGGATATCCGCACGGGCCGAGCGTTTTCTAGCGCATCGGCCCGAAAATCGGGTCTGATTTTCGGAAAGCACGATGCGTAGATTCAATAGGTTAGAGCGTCCTTTGTGCGTCCGAATGGACGCACGGCGCTCTAGGCTAGTTCGTGGTAGCGGAGCGACGAGAGAAGCGTCGTCTTGGAGGTGCGCAGATGGCGTGAGGCCGCGTCGAGCGCGGCGGCGGCATCGCGCCTTTCCAGGGCGTCGATGATCGCCAGGTGCTCCTCTATCGCGGCGGCGTTGCGCATCTTCTCGTCGGTCTTGTCCCACATGTAGTGATAGTGGAAGATCAGCGAGATGACCTTCTGGAATTCCTCGACGAAACGGTTCTTCACGACCGAATTGAGCGCGGCGTGGAAGGCTTCGTCGAGCTTGGAGAACTCGTGATAATCCGTCTCGATGCTTTGCCGAAGCGCGATGTGGAGCCTCCGCAGTTCGGCAAGCCTGGCCCAGACAGGATGATCGACGGGCGCTTCGGCGGCCTGGTTCACCGCGTTGAGCTCCAGGACGAACCGGAAATCCGACAGCTCCACCGCGAAGTCCATCGTGAAGCCGCGCAGCATCCAGCCGCCTTTCTGGCGGCGGGCGACAAGGCCGAACCGGCTGAGGCCGGCGAGGAATTCCTTGATCTCATGCTGGGGGACGCCGAAGGTCCGGGAAAGATCGGCCACGGACAAGGGCGTGTCTGCCGGAACATCGAAGCGCAGGATCCAGTCGAGAAAACGCTGTTCGAGATCGTCGCTCGGCGTGTCCGGCTGTTCGATCCTGATGCGGTCGGCCTCGACCGGCTTGCGCAGCATCCGCTTTTCCCGTCCCTCCCACGAGATCAGTCCGCGCTCCTGCATCCGGCCCAGGCATCGCCGCACCACCGTGCGGCTGACGTCGGCGACGTCGCTCAGCATGGTTTCGGCCGGGATAGCCGTCCCGACCGGCCATGTCTCGCAATAATCGAGCAGCCGGTTATATGCATTTCTGTAGCGGGTGTCGCTTCTTGCCATTGCCTCATCCTCGCGAATCGCGCCGACGGTTCAGAATACCATCGTACTAAATTATAAAAAACAATTGACGCGCATCAAACGCCCGGTTATTCGGTACTAAATAATTACGTACAGAACGAGGGAGGAGACCTCATGTTCGATGCGAGCAGGCCGATGCGGGGGCGCGGCTGGGGCGGCGCGTCCTTCGGGCAGGCCCAGTTCCACCGGCTTTCTGCGCTTATGACGCTCGTATTGCTGATCATCGGGTTCGGCCTCGCCAACCAGGCCTTCTTTTCGGTCAATAACGGCCTGACCGTATTGCTGCAGACGTCGGTTATCGGTCTTCTCGGAATCGGTATGACGATGGTTATCATCACCGGCGGCATCGATCTCTCCGTCGGCTCCGTTCTTGCCCTTTCCGGGGTCATCACCGCCATGTCCGTCAAGGCGGGTTTGCCGGTCGCCCCGGCCATGCTGGTGGGCGTGACGGCCGGCGCGCTCTGCGGCGCCTTCAACGGGTTCGTCATCACCAGACTGCGCATCCCGCCCTTCGTCGCAACGCTTGGGATGATGCTGATCGCGCGGGGGCTGGCGCTCCAGCTGACGGGGGCGCGCCCCATCTCCCAGCTCGGCGAGGCTTTCGGAGTACTCGGCAATGGCGCGCTGTTCCGCATCGTCGAGATGCAGCCGAACGGCTTTCCCAAAGTGATCTTTCCCGGCATTCCCTATCCGGCGATCCTCATGTTTGCGATGGCAATCGCGGCCGCCTACCTGCTGAACCGCCGACAGGTCGGCCGCCATATCTATGCGACCGGTTCCAACGAGGAGGCCGCGCGCCTTTCCGGTGTGAGGACGAACCACACCAAGCTTTTCGCCTACACCATGTCCGGCGCCCTGGCCGGGATTGCCGGCAATGTGCTGATGTCGCGGCTCGTCACCGCCCAGCCCAGCGAAGGCGTGATGTACGAGCTCGACGCGATCGCCGCTGCCGTCATTGGCGGCGCATCGCTGTCCGGCGGCGTCGGCACGATCTCCGGCACC
Organism: Martelella sp.; assembly: GCF_984369615.1. NCBI lineage: Bacteria > Pseudomonadati > Pseudomonadota > Alphaproteobacteria > Hyphomicrobiales > Aurantimonadaceae > Martelella > Martelella sp. Next base: position 5,051 of record NZ_CFHTCS010000189.1, read on the forward strand.
ATGATCGGCGCCTTCATCATCGGCATTCTGCGCAACGGGCTCAACATGGCGGGCGTCTCCGCCTTCATCCAGCAGATCGTGATCGGCTTCGTCGTCATCGGCGCGGTCTGGATCGACCACGTGCGCAGCCGCAGGAGCGGCTGAGCCAAAAAGTTTTTCTGCATCTCAATAGAGGAGGAATGAGATGAAAAGCCTGAAATACCTTATCGCGGCATCCGCGTTCGCACTGACCGCGGGAATGGCGCATGCCGGCGAAATCGCCGTCATCGTGAAGACCACGAATTCCAACTTCTGGCAGAACGTCAACAAGGGCGCCCAGGCGGCAATGGCGAACCAGTCGGGGCACACGATGAGCTTCGACGGGCCGGCGGCCGAAAGCGACATCGCCGCCGAGGTGAACCTGGTCGAAAACGCGATCAATCGCGGCGTCGCCGGCATCGTGCTGGCGCCGTCCGACCCGGAAGCGCTGGGCCCGGTGGTCACGCGTGCCTATCAGAGCGGCATTCCGGTCGTCATCATCGATAGCGCGCTTTCCGACCAGTACAAGGACAGCTACCAGGCCTTCCTTTCGACCGACAATTGCGCGGCCGGCGAGCAGGTCGCAAAGCGGATGATCGAGGAGGCCGGAACCGAGGGCAAGGTTGCCGTCATGTCCTATGTCGCGGGCGTCGGCTCGGAAATCGGCCGCGTCGGCTGCTTCCAGGACTATATCGGCGAAAATTCCGATATCGAGATTGTCGGCCCCTATTATTCGGAAAGCCAGATGGCCAAGGCGCTGAACCAGACCACCGACATTCTGGCCGCCAATCCCGACCTCGTCGGCATTTTCGGCGCCAACGAGCCGACAGCCGTCGGCATGGGCCGGGCGATCGTGCAGGCGGGCAAGACCGGCGATCTCGTGGCGCTCGGCTTCGACGGCAATGCCGACCTGCAGGAGTTCGTGCGTGACGGCGTGCTGGAGGCCATTGCGGTGCAGGGCTCTTTCGCCATGGGCGAAAAAGGCGTGAACACGGTCATCGACCTGCTCAACGGCCAAAAGGTCGAAGACTTCATCAATACCGGCGTCGTCATGGTCGACAAGGAGAATATCGACTCCGACGAAGCCCAGAACGTGCTCTACTGAGCCTTTTGCCGGAGGCTGGCATAAAGCCTCCGGCATCTTTTCCCGTCTCAGTGAAAGGTCAAGCCATGTCCCGAACACCGCTTGTCGACATGATCGGCATCGAAAAACACTTTGGCGGCGTGCGCGCGGTGGACCATGTGTCGGTCGATCTCTATCCCGGCGAGGTGGTCGGACTGCTCGGCCACAACGGCGCCGGCAAGTCCTGCCTGATGAAAATTCTCGCCGGCGCGATGGTCCCGAACGAGGGGGAAATCCGGGTGGATGGCGAGACGGTGCACTTTACCGAGCCGAACGACGCCCGCGCCGCCGGCATCGAGACCATCTATCAGACGCTTGCGCTGTCGGACCATCTCGACGCCCCTGCGAACCTGTTTCTCGGCCGCGAACTGAAGACACGGTTCGGCAATCTGGATGACGCCCGGATGCTGCGCGAGGCGCGGGAGGTGCTCGCCCGGCTGAACCCGAATTTCAAGAATCTGCGCGATCCGGTCTCGAGCCTCTCGGGCGGCCAGCGGCAGGTGATCGCGATCGCGCGTGCCATCTATTTCGATACCAAGATACTGATCATGGACGAGCCGACGGCAGCACTCGGGCCTTCCGAAACCGCAATGGTGGCCGACCTTATCCTGAAGCTGCGCGATGAGGGCATCGGCATCTTTCTCGTCAGCCATGACATGCATGACGTGTTCGATCTGTGCGACCGCGTGGTGGTGATGAACAAGGGCCGGGTTGTCGGCGCGCATCCCATCAACGAAGTGACAAAGGATGACGTGCTCAGCCTGATCATCAAGGGCGAACTGCCGGCCGACTGGTCCGCCAAGAACCTGGAGCCGACAGACTGATGGATGCGAACACGGGCATGATGGAGAGCATCGTCTGCGTCGAACCCGGCCGGATGGCGCTCGAGCGCAGGCCGCGCCCCCTTAAGGCGCCGGAGGGCTGGGTTCTGGTCGACATCGCGGCGATCGGGATCTGCGGGACGGATTACCACATCTTCGAGGGCAAGCATCCGTTTCTGGACTATCCGCGCGTCATCGGCCATGAACTGTCCGGTCATATCGCCAGCGGCCCCGATGCCGGCAAGCTTGTCGTGATCAACCCCTATGTTTCCTGCGGCGCGTGTCGTGCCTGCCGGCGCGGCAAACCGAACTGCTGCAGCGCGGTTTCGGTGCTCGGCGTCCACCGCGACGGCGGCATGTGCGCACGCATCGCCGTGCCGGCCGAAAATGTCTATCCGGCCGATGGCCTGACGCCGCAACAGGCCGCCATGGTGGAGTTTCTGGCCATCGGCGCGCATGCGGTTGCCCGCTCCGGCACGGGGCAGGGGGACGTCGTGCTCGTGACCGGGGCCGGCCCGATCGGCATCGGCACGGCGCTGTTTGCCCGGCTGGCCGGCGCCGATGTTCACCTGATGGACCTGAGCCGGACCCGGCTCGATCTCGCGCACGACCTGTTCGGCTTCGAAAAACGGCACCAGCCCGACGATGACATTCTGTCGGGCGCGCTTTCCGAAGGGTTCGACGTGGTTTTCGACGCGACGGGAAATGCCAGGGCGATCGAGGCAGGCTTTCCGCTGCTTGCCCATGGCGGCAGCGCCGTGCTCGTCAGCGTGGTGAAGGACGACATCACCTTCTCGGATTCAGAATTCCACAAGCGCGAGGCCCGCATCATCGGCTCGCGCAACGCGCTGAAATCCGATTTCGAGCGCGTGATGGCCGCGATGCGCGCGGGCGACATCCCGACCGATGCGATTGCATCGGAAGTGATCGCGATGGCCGATCTGCCCCGACGTTTTTCGGAGCTGGTGGACGCGCGGGATCATCTCGTGAAAGTGCTCGTCAGACCGTAATTGCGGTCGCCCCGCGACCGCGGTTTTCCGTGCGCAGGCGCATCGGCAGAAGGACAAGGGAACCCGCCGCCTCATCGAAGCGGCGGGTTTTGGGGTCTTACCGACGCACCGCCTTGACGTCATCCGCGCTCACAGACGGGGCGGAATTGCCCCAGGCGCTGCGCAGGAAGGTTGCAAGCGTTGCGATATCGGCATCCGACAGCCGATCGCCGAAGGCCGGCATTTCCAACCGTTCCGGGCGCTCCGCCGTCGAAGGCAGCGTCGCGCCGTGGAGGATGACTTCCGTCAGACCCCTGGTCGTCGGCGCCGTCACCAGCGAATTGCCCCTCAGCGCCGGGAACACGCCGGGCGCGCCGCGGCCGTCCGGCATGTGGCAGGCATT
>NZ_CFHTCS010000190.1:0-8394 GCF_984369615.1 Martelella sp.
TGCTCGCCGGTCAGGCAGCCGCCGGCGTCCACACAGAGCTTGAGGATTTCCGCGCCCGCTTCCTCCGCGCGCGCGGCGTCTTCCGGATCGTTGATATTGTAGAGGATCAGCGGATGCATGTTGCCGTCGCCGGCATGGAACACGTTGGCGACCCTGAGGCCATAGCGATCGGTGATCTCGCTGGTCTTCTGCAGCACATAGGAAAGCTGGCTCAAGGGCACGGTGCCGTCCATGCAGATATAGTCGGCAATGCGGCCGGTGGCGCCGAAGGCGGACTTTCGGCCCTTCCAGATCAGCGCGGCCTCCGTCGCCGACTGGCTCCGGCGGATCGCCATCACGCCGTGGCGTTCGGCGATCGCGACGATTTCGGCAAGCATCGCCTCCATCTCGTCTTCCGAGCCCTCGACCTCGATGATCAGGAGCGCGCCCGCATCGAGCGGATAGCCGGCCTTGGCGAAGGCCTCGCAGATCTCGATCGCCGGCTTGTCCATGAACTCGATGGCGACGGGAATGATGCCCGAAGCGATGATGTCGGTGACGCAGGCGCCGGCCTGTTCGGAGGTCGGGAAGCCGAAGAGCACGGGCCGCGCCCCTTCCGGGCTTGCCAGAAGCCGGACGGTCGCCTCTGTGATGATGCCGAGCTGGCCTTCCGAGCCGCAGACGAGCGCCATCAGGTCGTAGCCTCCCGAATCAAGCGCCTTGCCGCCGAGATCGATCACCGTGCCGTCGACCAGCACCATCTTCACGCCGAGCAGGTTGTTCGTGGTCACGCCGTATTTCAGGCAGTGCGCCCCGCCGGAATTCATGCCGATATTGCCGCCGATGGTGCAGGCGAGCTGCGAACTCGGGTCCGGCGCGTAGAAAAAGCCTTCGGGCTTCACCGCCTCCGAGATGGCGATGTTGGTCACACCCGCCTGGACGGTCGCCGCCCGGTTCGGCAGGTCGATGTCGAGAATGCGGTTCATGCGCGACAGCCCGAGAATGATCGCGTCCTCCTGGCCGATGGCGCCGCCCGAAAGCGAAGTGCCGGCGCCGCGCGGCACGACCGGAATGCCGTTCTCGTGGCAATAGGCCAGCGCCTTTGCCACCTGCTCAGTCGTTTCCGGCAGGCAGACGGCCAGCGGCAGGCGGGTATAGGCTATGAAGCCGTCGGTCTCGAAGGGCACCAGTTCGCGCCCTTCGTGAATCAGCGCGTCCTTCGGCAGCATGGCCTGAAGATCGGAAATAATCGCGCCGCGCCGGGCCAGGATATCGGCCTTCGGCGTGCTGAACGCTATTGCGCCGGACAAGGGTTCACCTCCGCATCTTCGCGAAACGCAACCAGGGCGTCTCTGTCTCCTCCCGCGTTCTATCATTGGCCTTTGAGCAAGACAAATGCTAACACTTGTTCCGATATGGCAAAAATGGCGGGCACTATGAACCTGACCGATATAGAGATTTTCGCCCGCGTGGCGACGACCGGCAGCATGACGGAGGCGGCGCATGAGCTGAGGCTCTCGCCCGCCGTGGTTTCAAAGAGCATCAAGCGACTGGAGGAGGCGCTCGGCGCGCGCCTCTTGCAACGGACAACGCGGCGGGTGATGCTGACGGAAACCGGGCGGGGCTATTATGAACGCATCCTGCCGGTTCTGGCGGGGGCCGAGGAAGCACAGGCCTTCGTCGAGGGGCGCACGGCCGCAGTCAGGGGCAGGCTCCGGGTTTCCGCGCCCACGTCCTTCGGGCGCATGCATATCGCCCCGCATCTTTCCACCTTCATGAACGCCCATGAGGCGCTTGAGATCGAACTGCTCTTGAATGACGCCTTCGTCGATATCGTTGCCGAAGGCTTCGATGTCGCCATCCGCATCGGCGAACTCACCGACAGTTCCCTTGTGGCGCGCAAGCTCGCGCCGGTGAGGCGCATCCTGTGCGCCGCGCCCTCCTATGTGGAGAGAATGGGCTTGCCGGAAACGCTTGCCGACCTTGATCGCCATGTCTGCCTGCCGGCCCATAACGGCGAGCACTGGCGGCTGGCAGGGCCTGATGGTCCGGTCGCGCTGCGTCCGGAAGGCCGGCTCGTCACCAATTCCAGCGAAGTGGTGCGCGAGGCGGTTCTGGCCGGCATGGGGGTCGCGCTGCGCTCGACCTGGGATATCGGACCGGAGATTGCGAGCGGCAGGCTGGTGCAGGTGCTGCGGCAGTATGAGAGCCCGGGCGATGTCGGGCTGTTCGCGGTCTATCCGAGCCGCAACTTCCTGCCGGAGAAAGTGCGGCTGTTCATCGATTTCCTGGCCAGGCTCTACGCCCCCGCGAGCTATTGGGGGGCGTAGGCGCGCTCTCACGCGACGATCAATATGCCGGTGATCAGGGAAATCAGGATCACCACGAGGACGATGAAGATCAGCACGCGGGCTATGCCGGCCGAAAGGCCCGCCACGCCGCGGAAGCCCAGAAGGCTCGCGACCGCCGCGATGATCAGCAATATCAGGATCCACTCAAGCATTGTATGTCCTTTCGGCGCTCTTTCGTATCGGTTGCAAACAGGAACGGCGCCGTAAGCGGAAAGTTCCCGCTGCTTATACGTGAACCTTTTGCCATCGTCGGCGAAACAGCGTCTCGGCCCTTTATTTCACAAAAGCTTCACCTGCAGGCCGTTTCCATGGTGACAAGCCATGATAGAAACGGGTTTTATCAATTTTGCGAGGATCGTCTCTGAGTCTGCGTTTGCGCGGACCCCTCGCCGGAAGGACATATGCGGGACATGCCATCTGACAAGACGCTGGCTGAGAATGCCGACATGAGCGAAGCCCGCCAGCAATATGCCGCCCTCTGCTATCGGCTGACCCGTACGAAGAAGAAGACAGCGATCGAGGTGCTGCTGATCACCAGCCGAGACACGGGCCGCTGGGTGACGCCCAAGGGCTGGCCGATGGCCAACAAGGCCCCGCACGAGGTCGCCGCCCAGGAAGCCTTCGAGGAGGCCGGCATCAAGGGCAAGGTCGGCGAAAAGCCGCTTGGAAACTATTCCTATCTTAAACGGCTCGACAACGGCACGTCCGTGCCCTGCGTCGTCGATCTCTATCCCTTGCGGGTGCGCAAGACCAAGTCGAAATATCCCGAGGCCGACGAGCGCACGCGCAAATGGACGTCGCCGGAGGAAGCGGCCGAACTCGTGCATGAAAGCGAGTTGAAAACCCTGCTGATCGAGCTCATCAACCTGATCGAGAGCTGAGGCGGCGGCCTGCCATTCTGGTTGGCGCTGAAATCCGATAGGATTCGCAGCGAGAGCATTCGAATCGCGGGAGCCATCATGCGCGCCAATTATCGCCTGCAGCGCCTCTATGTCGACATCGGCCTTGCCGCCGGAGAGGCCTTCGAGGCCGACAGGAACCAGTTTCATTATCTTGCCCATGTCATCCGCGCCGAGGACGGCGCCGAACTTCTGCTGTTCAACGGGCGCGACGGTGAATGGCTGGCGCGGATCGCCTATCCTATCCGCAAGAAGATCATGCTTCAGCCGGTCGAACAGACCCGGCCGCAGCCGCCCCTGCCGGATCTGACCTATCTGTTCGCGCCGCTGAAGGTCGGGCGGATGGACTATATGGTGCAAAAGGCGGTCGAGGTGGGCGCGGGCCGCATCCAGCCGGTGATGACCCAGCACGTTCAAGGCAAGCCCGGCAAGAGCGACCGGCTCGCGGCCAACATCATCGAGGCTGCCGAGCAATGCGGCGTCCTCGCCATTCCCGAGCTTCTGGAACCGGTCAAGCTTGCCGATCTTCTGGAGGGGTGGGAGGCCGGGCGGCGGCTGATCTTCTGCGACGAGGCGGACGAAGACCAGAACCCTGTGAAGGCGCTTCAGCGGGTTACGGAGAAAAGCCTCGCGCTGCTGATCGGACCCGAGGGCGGGTTTTCGGACGAGGAGCGGGCGATGCTGCGGTCGCGGCCCTTCGTCACGCCAATCCCGCTCGGCCCGCGCATCCTCAGGGCCGACACGGCCGCCGTCGCCGCGCTCGCGATCATCCAGGCAACGATCGGCGACTGGAAATAAGCCGACCGCGCGCGGAGCCTGTCACGTCCCCGTGCATTTATCCCTTATTCAAGGAAATTGACTTGATCGCCCGGACAAACCGGGCCAATAGCGATGGAAAACCCGGCCCTGGCCGGCAGACGATATCGAGGAACTTCCATGGCCCGTGACACTTCCGACGCCACGCCGATCGCCGATACGGCGGAACTTGCCGCCTATCTGGAGGCCGGCTGCAAACCCGAGGCGGATTTCCGCATCGGCACAGAGCATGAGAAGTTTCCCTTCTTCAAGGCGGACAATACCCCCGTGCCCTACGAGGGGGAGCGTTCGATCTCCGCCGTTCTTCACGGCATGAAGGGCAAGCTCGGCTGGGACGCGATCATGGACGGCGAGAACATCATCGGCCTTGCCGACCCGTCCGGCATGGGCGCGATCTCGCTGGAGCCGGGCGGCCAGTTCGAGCTCTCCGGCGCGCCGCTTCGGACGCTGCACGAGACCTGCCGGGAATCGAACCGTCACCTTGCGGTGCTGCGCTCGGTGGCCGAGCCGATGGGCATCGGCTTTCTCGGCGTCGGCGGCAGCCCGAAATGGACGCTCGCAGAAACGCCGCGCATGCCGAAATCGCGCTACGGCATCATGAGCAACTACATGCCGAAGGTCGGCACGCAGGGTCTCGACATGATGTACAGGACCTGCACCATCCAGGTGAATATCGACTTCTCCTCCGAGGCCGACATGCGCCGGAAAATGGCGCTGTCGCAGAAGCTGCAGCCGCTCGCGACCGCGCTCTTCGCCTCCTCGCCCTTCACCGAGGGCAAGCCGAACGGGCTTCTGTCCTGGCGCGGCGATATCTGGCGCGATACCGACAACAACCGCGCCGGCCTGCTTGATTGCGCCTTCGAACCCGGCTTCGGCTTCGAGCGCTATGTCGAATGGGCGCTTGACGTGCCGATGTATTTCATCATCCGCGACGGGCGCTATCGCGATTGCACCGACATCACCTTCCGCCAGTTCATGGCCGGCGCGCTCAAGGGCGAGGTCGAGGAATGGCAGCCGACCATGGGCGACTGGACCAACCACCTGTCGACGCTCTTTCCCGACGTGCGGCTGAAGCGCTTTCTGGAAATGCGCGGCGCCGATGGCGGCACCTGGCGGCGCATCTGCGCGCTGCCCTCGTTCTGGGTCGGCCTGCTTTACGACGCTGGCGCGATGGACGCCGCCGAACAGCTGACCGCCGACTGGTCGGTCGCCGACATTCACCGCCTGCGCGACGAAGTTCCGCGTCTTGCGCTGAAGGCCGAGATCGGAGGGCGTTCGCTGCTTGACGTCGGCCGCGAGGTGATCGAGATTGCCCGTGCGGGCCTCAAGGCGCGCAACAATCTGAATGCCAGCGGCCAGAGCGAGGCGGTCTTCCTGATGACGCTCGACGAGATCATCGCCAAGAAGGCGACCTTTGCCGAGGATCTTCTGGCGCTTTATCACGGCCGCTGGAACGGGTCGGTCGACCCGCTGTTCGCCGAGTTCCAGTATTGAGGCCAGATGCCCGGAAATTTGCCGGAAGATTTTTCATCGCTGCGGGTCTATAGTCTGCGCCTCAGGCGGAGGCTTAGCGATGGCTGTCACAGGTATTGGCGGTTTCTTCTTTCGTGCGCGCGACCCGGAGGCGCTTCGCGCCTGGTATGTCGAACATCTCGGGATCGGGTCGGCCCCCTATGGGACCTGGGACACGATGGCAGGTCCTTCGGTGTTCGCGCCCTTTCCCGCCGATACCGACTATTTTGCCAAAGACCACGGCTTCATGCTGAACCTGCGGGTCGATGACCTCGAGGGCCTCTGCGGCAGCCTGCGCGCGGCCGGTATCGCGGTGATCACCAATGCGGAATGGGATATGCCGGGCGTCGGTCGCTTTGCCCGCATTCACGATCCCGAAGGCAATCCGCTGGAACTCTGGCAGCCTTATACGCCGGATGAAAGCGGATGAGCCTGGCGCAAAAAAAAGCCCGGAAACACAAAGGCTTCCGGGCAAAATGCAGAGTGAAGGCTGAACCACCCTGCGGGGAAAATGACGCTTTCTTCGGGCCGCGGTTGGGAACGGCCGTCAAACCAACGCCAAATCTGAACAGAAATCTATCCGGCGCAAAGCCTCCTTTGCCGACACCTGACGGAGCATTGCCCGCTTGGGCCGGCCCGGCTCCGGTCAGATGACCATGCGCTGTGCGCGGTTGCAGGCAGCCCGCTTCAGGTCCACCATCGGGTCTTCCCGGATCGAGCTCATATAGGCCTGTTCGACATCGGTGCGGGTAAGGCCGATGTCTTTCAACAGCGCATCGTCCATGTCAGCCATATAGCGGATGGCCGAACGGTTCTTCGTGAAACGCGCGAGCGCGGCGCGAAGCGCGGCGAGGCCCGCAAACAGGGAGTGGGGCCGGTGCGCCAGTGCCCGGCTGTCAGACGCTCTTTCAATCAACGACATCGTCGCCTCCTTCGGTCGGGCCGCCCGGACGCGGCCCTTTGAACAGATCCTGCAGCCACCCTCTCAGCGCGCCCTTGCGCGCGGCCGCTGCCGGTCTTTGACGAACAAACCGAAAATTTTGCCCTGCTGCCACCCGAAACATGCGCGTGGCGTTTCTGCCGGCAAACGGGTTGCCCGTTTCGTTGCTTGACAAGATGGCGATTTCTTATTGATCAGTCCAACGAATGTTTTTAATATCAAACATCAATAGACTTGATGGGTGATTTCATGGTTGCGCCTCTGGATATCGATCAGCTTCAGACCTTCGTCGCCATTGTCGACAACGGCTCGTTTACGCGCGCTGCCGAGCAGGTCTTCAAGACCCAGTCTGCTGTCTCCATGCAGATGCGTCGTCTTGAAGACAGGATCGGCAAGCAGCTTTTCACCAAGGACGGCCGCGGGGTGCGGCTGACGGATGAGGGCGACAAGCTTCTGAATTATGCCCGGCGGATCATCCGCCTCAACAATGAGGCGATCGCGGCCTTCGATGATAATCGCCTCGAAGGCTCGATCCGCATCGGCACGCCCGACGACTATGCCGACCGCTACATGCCGGACATCATCAACCGGTTTGCCAAGTCCCATCCCAATGTCGAGCTCTATATCGTCTGCGAGGATTCCAACGATCTGGTGGAACGGCTGAAGCAGGGCGAACTCGACATGGCGCTCGTTACCCACAACCCGCGCACGCGCGATTCGGAAGTGGTGCGCACCGAGCCCCTGTGCTGGGTCGCGTCCGCCAACCACGCCTTGCCGGTCGACCGGCCCGTTCCGCTTGCCGTCGGGCGGCGTGACTGCCGCTGGCGGCAACTCGCCATCGCCGCGCTCGAGGGCGTGGACCGGGACTATCGCGTGCTGTTCACCAGCTGGTCGGCAACTGTCGTGGCCTCTGCCGTGCTCGCCGGCATGGCGATCTCGATCCTGCCGGAATCGGCGCTGCGCAACGGCATGCGGGTGCTTTCCCAGGCCGACGGCTTTCCGCCGCTGCCGCCGGTGCAGATCGGCCTGATGAAGCGTCCGGGCGCTTCCGCCTCGCTGACGACCGCGCTTTCCAACCACATCATCGCCTCGCTCGACAATATCAGCGCCGTCGAGGTCGCGCCGGGCTTCGAGATGGACGGCAAGGTGCTGTCGCGTTCGCCGCGGATGAAGCCCGCCCATGTCGCGGCGAGCTGGTAGGGCGCGGTTCGCAGGCGAAAAATAAGGCCGGCACGTTTCGCGCCGGCCTGCCGATCAATCCCTCCGGGAGGCTGCTACTCCGCGGCGTTCGGCGTTCCCGGCGTCGAGATCGCATTGGCCTCGTAGCCGTGGGCTTCCTTCAGCGCGGCGCGGACGCCGGCTTCATAGTCCGGATGGACCTGCTTGAAGAGCGCCAGCTGCCGTTCGATGATCTCGCCCGGCACCCCGCCCATGGCGGCGGCGATATTGTCGAACAGGCGGGACTTCTGGCCATCGTCGAAGAGTTCGAACAGCGCCCGGGGCTGGGAAAAGTCGTCATTGCCCTCGCGGTGGTTGAAGCGGCCCATGTCGCCTTCGATGGCAAGCGGCGGCTCCATCGCCGACCTGTCCTCGACCGCGCCGCCCATGCTGTTCGGCTCGTAATAGGCATCCGTCGCACCGGTCTTCTGGCCGAAGAAGTTCATCTGGCCATCCTTGTGGTAGTGATGGACCGGACATTTCGGCGCGTTGACCGGCAGCGCCTCGTAATGGGTGCCGAGGCGATAGCGGTGGGCGTCGGCATAGGAGAAGATGCGCGCCTGCAGCATCTTGTCCGGCGAATGCGAGATGCCGGGCACGATGTTGGAGGGCGAGAACGCCGCCTGCTCGATCTCCGCGAAGTAATTGTCGGCGTTGCGGTTCAGTTCCATCACGCCGA
>NZ_CFHTCS010000191.1:0-8393 GCF_984369615.1 Martelella sp.
GTCTCGGGAAATATCCTGGTCATCATTCGGTTCCTTTTGTTGAAAGAAACCGGATAGACCACCCGAACGGGACCGTGCTCAATCAAACCTCAACGTCGGCGTGCTCGCTGTTTCCCAACCCCACGCGCCTTCCCGCGTAGCGGGTTCGTTCACCGGCCCCATTCCTGCGTACCGCAGCGAGAGTCCGCTTTCCGCCGAACGTGACGCTGTCGAAGTTGATCGGATACGGTAGGACTGCATCGCCGCCTCATTGCTGCTTCGAGCCCAAACCTCCAGGTTTCTGCTGGGCAGCCAACGGCAGTTTCGGCGGACAATATATGGATTGTCGACCCGCAGGAAACCAAATCGAGATGATCAGCTTTCGTCCTGACGCCGGGCGGCGTCGGCAGCCTCGAAATGCGCCATTTGGTCGGCATAGGCCTTTTTGAAAGCGGGCCGGTCCATGACCCTTTCCACATAGGCTTCCGTTTCAGGCCGATCTCCGAAGGCGCGGAGCTTTGCCACGCGCAGGACGTCCGTCATCATCAGGTCCGCGATGGTGAAACGACCGGCAGCAAGCCATTCTCGCTCCTTCAGGATGCGCTCCATGTGGGCCAGACGGCTTTCCAGCCAGTCAGTCAATCCGTTCTCCTTCGCACCTGTCAATTCAAGGAACCACCATGGAACGGACACCATCTCGATGGAGTTGAGAGCAGCGATGAACCACTGAAGGGTTTCGGCCCGCGCTTGCGGATCACGAGGCATCAGCGTCTCGCTCTTCTCCGCCAGATGCAAAACACAGGCCCCGCTCTCGAACATATGGAGATCACCGTCCGACATGAAGGGAACCTGTCCGAATGGCTGACGGGCAAGATGGTCTGGACCGCTTTCCCCGAATGGCACGGTTCGGACGGAATAGGAAAGGCCCGCTTCCTCACACGCCCATCTTAGCCGCATGTCGCGAACGAAGCCGGCAGGGCCATTGGTCATTGGCACCCAGTCGAGGGTCCAGATCGTGATGTTGTCGCGCATTTCGAAGTCCTGGAAACAAAAATTTGGGCAACTGTCTCGCAATTGAAAAACAAAACCGAGTTCATGACAACCGCATCGAAAGTCTGTCCCGCTCACTCGATGACCTGGATTTCTGGTCTATTGGTCTCCGTAGGATGAATTGGGGCCGCCACCTAGAGTATCCGTTTTGATCAAGCCCTCATTTGGGCCCATTTTCTGTCATCGCGGATAAGTGCGTTTGCGAGTTCGATGAGCTTTCGCATGATTGCTGTCACGGCAACTTTTCCGGGTTTTCCTGCGCTTTTCAGCGCCTCGTATTTTGCCTTCATCTGTTTGTTGAAGCGGAGGGCGACGAGGGCCGGCATATAGAGGGCATCGCGCAGGAATTTTCATCCTCCCTGAATGAAGGCCTTTCCACGCCATTGGCCCGATTGTCGGGTCATGGGCGCCAAACCCGCAAGGCTGGCGATCTGCTTTCGGCCAAGCGTGCCGATCTCGGGGCATTCGATCATGATCGCCGGGCGTTCTGCAAGACATAATTGTTGCTCAGAGACGGCACAGGCTTTCGCGCTGAATTAGAACAGGTTCGAAGGCTTCGGGGCGCGGGAAATCGGGCGTGGTGGCGGCCTGCATGGCGGTGGCGACGATGTGCTTGAGGTCGATCCGGATTGTCGTGAGGGGAGGGATGGCGTATTTGACCTCGTCCATGTCGTCGCAACCGACGACGGAAACGTCATGGCCAACGCGCCGCCCAGCGGCGTGGCAGGCCGCTAGCACCCCCATTGCGATAAGGTCGGAGAAGCATAGAAATGCGATCTCTCCTCTGTGTGTGGCAAGGAGTTCGGTGGCCTTGGCGAAGCCGTAGGCGCGTGAGGTGGGGCCGGGATGGAGGCCCGGGGACGCGAGGCCGGCCTCGACGATCTCGGCCACTGCGCCCGATTGACGTTGGAACGCGGCGCTCGTTTGTCGGCCACCGCCGATCCAGTGAAGGTTGCGGTGGCCGGCATCAATGGCTGCACGCGCGGAAAGGCGACCGCTGCGGACCTCATCCATGACGATCTGTGGAGCATCGAAGCCCTCTACCGAGCGAAAGAACAGCGCGGTCGAGATGGCGAGAGTGTCGCCGACGCGCAGGATCGCGTCCAGATCTGCGCAGGTGGTGCCGTAGGCTGGGCAGAGTAGCAGCGCCTCGCAGCCGACCTGAAGCGCTTGGTGAAGGAAGTCGGCTTGACGCGCGCGATTCTCACGGGTGATGCCAAGAAGCAGGCGCTTGCCGCGGCTCTCAATTTCGGTCTCGGCCTCAAGGAGCATGTCGTTGAAGATAGGGTTGGTAAGATCGCCGAGACAGACGGCGACCTGGTTGGTGCGTGACATGCGCAGATCGGCGGCTGCCTGATTGTAGACATATCCGAGCGACGTGGCGGCGTTACGGATACGGGCGATCGTATCGGCCGGAAAGCGGGTGTCACCGCGCAAGGCGAGCGATACGGAACTGACCGAGAGCCCGGTCTCCCGGGCGATATCCTTTAGGGTGACGCGGGCGCGCATGGAATCTCCTTTCGTATGTTTCTGGCTGAAATCGGCGTTGGACGTCAAGTAGAACGATTTAGTAAAACGATCTAGTATAACGATTGACTAGCTTTTTTTTCCGTGCCATCTTCGATTTCATGCTGGTCCCGAGGGGGGCCGCACAATGTCTGGGAGGACACCATGAACAAAGCGATTTTCTCCGCCGCGATCCTCGCGGCTACCGGGTTCGGCCATGCGGCCGTTGCGCAGGACTGCAACTGGGTGCCCGAGCGCCCGGTGAACGTCATCGTGCCGTGGGGCGCGGGCGGAACGACCGACGCCAATGCGCGCCAGCTCGCGACAGCCTTGCAGGAACGGTTCGGCGTTCCCTTCAATGTGGTAAACCGCACCGGCGGCAACGGCGTAACAGGTCATACTGCGATCTCGCGCGCGCGGCCCGACGGCTATACGATCGGCGCGGCGACGGTCGAGATCGATACGATGCATTGGTTCGGGTTGACGGATCTGACCTATGAGGACATCACGCCCATCGCACTGATGAACATGCCGGCGGCGGGTGTCATCGTGAACGCTGATAGCCCGTTCGACAGCCTGACGGAGCTTTTGGATTACGCGCGCGAAAATCCGGGTGAGTTGACCGCATCGGGCACTGCTCTGGGTGGGATATGGCATCTGGCGCTCGCGGGAATGCTTGAGGCCGAGGGCATGGATCCTCAGGCGATCCGCTGGGTCCCCTCGCAGGGCTCGGCGAGCGCGTTGCAGGAACTGTTGGCGCACGGTGTCGACATGGTGACGCCTTCGCTGGAAGAGGGTAAGTCGCTGATCGATTCGGGTGAAGTGCGGGCGCTGGCCTATATGAGCGACACGCCGAGCCAGGCGTTTCCGGACGTACCGCTGACGGCTGACGAACTCGACAGCGGATGGACGCTGGCGGCTTTCACCAGCATCTCGGGGCCGAAGGATCTGCCCGAGAACATCACCTGCAGTTATGAGGCCGCTCTGGAGGAAATCGTGGCGTCGGATCGCTGGGCCGAATTCCGTGCGAGTCTCGGCGCGCCGGTCGTCTGGGGCGATGCCGCACAATTGAGATCGGTGATGGAGGCCTACGACGAGAGCCTGGGAGCCACGATTGAGGCCATCGGCATGAAGAAAAATGACTAAAATTCGCGTGACCAGCGATTTCGTGACAGGCGGGGCCCTGTTTCTTGCTGGCTCCGCCATGTATCTGGGCGCGCGCGGGTTCTCCGCGCCGCCCACCATGAGCTACGGCGCGGGGTTCTTTCCGAAGATCGTAGCCGGGGGCATGGCGATTTCCGGCTTGCTGATCGTACTGGCCGATTTTCGCGCGCGGCTGAGTAAGCAGGCCGCGTTTGATGTACGCGGGGCGGGGAGGGTCGCCCTGCTGGCCGCAATGATCGCGGCCTATGCGCTGGCGCTCAATCCGCTCGGCTTTCATCTGGCGACGGTCTGCCTTCTCTTCCTGGTGACGCGGTTTTACGGCGGCGGGTGGATCTCGGCGGGTGTGCTGTCAGTCGCGGCGACGCTGATCCTGCATTTCGTCTTCTATTCGGTGATGCGCGTCTCGCTCCCCTGGGGTGTGATGTTGCCCTTCGCGTGGTGAGGTGACGTCTTGGAACTGATGAACATCTTGAGGGGGCTGACCGACCCCACACTTCTGGCAACCATCGCTGTTTGCACGCTCTACGGTGCTCTGGTTGGCGCGCTGCCGGGGCTCTCGGCGACGATGGCGGTGGCGCTTCTGGTGCCGTTTACGTTCTACATGGATCCGGTGACAGCGGTGGCGGCAATCGTGGCCACGACCACAACGGGCATCTTTGCAGGCGATATAAGCGGCGCGCTTTTGCGAATACCTGGTACGCCGGCTTCCGCCGCCTATGTCGCCGACAGCGCGACCATCGCGGAGCGGGGACAGCCGCGTACGGCGCTGTTCGTGTCGCTTTTTGCCGGCGTCTGCGGTGGGATCATCGGGGTCGGCGCATTGGCGTTGGCTGCACCGCTCCTGGCGGATTTTTCCAAGAACTTTTCGAGCGACGAGATGTTCTGGCTCGCTGCCCTCGGCCTCAGCTGTGCCGTTTTCGTGGCCGATGCGCCGCCCGCCAAGACCTTTGCGAGCTTGTTCATCGGCCTTGCCGTCGCTTGCGTAGGCATCGATATCGCGGTGGGCGAGCCGCGCTATACATTCGGTCTTTACGATCTGTTCGACGGGGTGGAGTTCATCTCGGCCATGATCGGGTTCTTCGCGTTGACTGAGTTGTTCAAGGCAGCGGCGGTGCGGCGCGACCCGGCGGCCAGGATCCAAACACAGAAGATGGAACCGCTGGGTGAGGCCATCGGCAACGCACTGCGCGAAATTCAGGCACGATGGAAGAACATCGCGCGATCGGGTCCCATGGGTGTGTTAATCGGCGTACTGCCGGGCGCGGGCGCGGATGTTGCTGCGTGGATCGCCTATGCGGTGTCCCGGAAGTTCTCACGCACGCCAGAGAAATACGGGCACGGCCATGCCGAGGGGCTGGTCGACGGGGGGGCCGCCAATAACGCGGCCGTCAGCGGCGCATGGACGCCCGCGCTGGTCTTCGGGATACCGGGCGACAGCGTGACGGCCATCGCCATTGGCGTGCTGATGATGAAGGGCCTCAACCCTGGCCCGGACATCTTCGAGCGCAGTGGCGAGATCGTCTACACTCTTTTCGGCGCATTCCTGATGGCGAACATATTTATGATTTTCACCGGAGGCATCGCGATCCTGATGGCGAGCCAGCTTCTTCGAATGCCCAAGCACATGCTGATGCCGTTGGTGCTGGCGCTTTCGCTGATCGGGGGATTTGCAGTCCTGAACTCGGTCTTCTCGATCTGGATCATCTTGGTCTTGGGTTTTCTGGGTTATGCGATGATCCTGGGCGGCCTGCCCATCGCGCCGGCAATCCTCGGCGTCGTTTTGGGCCCGGTGGTCGAACAGAATTTCATGACCTCGATGATCAAATCGCAAGGCGCGCTAATGCCGCTATTCGATCGCAACATTTCCATGGTGTTGGGGGGCGCGACGATCTTGATATGGTCGCTCTGCCTCTATCGCGCGATCCGCACCATCCTCAAACCCAATGAAATCAATGACGCAAAGGACGACATCTCATGAGTAATGCCCTGAAGGAACGGATCGCAAGGGGCGAGATCGTGACCGCCGCGTGGATCGATACCGGATCGCCGGAGGTTTGCGAGATCGTGGTCAACGCTGGCTGGGACGTGGTGGTCATCGACTGCGAGCACGGTGCGGCGCCACTCGAGGATGGGCTGAGCCTCATCCGTGCGGTGCAGGCGGCGGGCGGCGAAGCGGTGCTGCGCGTGCCCGACGGCAGCGATACGACTTTGAAGCGCGCACTGGACCGCGGCGCTCGCTCGATCCTCGTGCCAATGGTCAATTCGGTGGAGCAGGCCAAGAGTATCGTGCATTCGTGCTTTTACCCGCCAAGGGGCGGGCGGGGCTATGCCGCGCCCATCGTGCGCGCCTCGCATTACGGCCGCTGGACCGACTACGCGAAGGAGGCGCATGACGACCTGCTGCTGATGGTGCAGTGCGAGCATATCGATGCGGTCGCTCACGTCGCCGAGATCGGTGCGATCGATGGGATCGATATGGTCTTCGTCGGGCCGAATGACCTGTCTGGGTCCATCGGCCTTCTGGAACAGCTCGATCATCCTGATCTTCTCAAGTGCAAGGAAGAAGTCGAGCGTGCTGGTCGCGAAAGCGGCGTGAAGCTTGGTACGATCTTGGGAGGCGGGCGGAATTACAGCCAAATCCGGGACGCGGGATACAGCTTCATCGTGGGACCGGCCGATGTGGGGCTGCTCTATGATGCCGCGCGGGCCGCGCGTATTGAGATGGCGGACGATCTCGACCTTGTTGCTGATGCCGGGGGAGCGGCGCGCGACTACTGAGGGGAAGTACGAAGAGATAAAGAAGATCCTGAACGATCCGAACGATTACGTTCCGGAAATGCTTGACGGACTGGTTGCGGCGCATCCCGAAACCTATCGGGCTGCGGGCCACCGCGTCATCGTGCGCGCGGGCAAGAAGAGGCCGGGCAAGGTCGGTATCGTAACCGGCGGGGATCGGGACATCTGCCGGTCTTCACCGGTTACGTGGGGAACGGGTTGCTCGGCGGAGGGACTGGCAAGGTCTTTGCCAGTCCCTCCGCCGAGCAGATGGCCGACGCGATCCGCGAAGTCGATGCAGGGGCGGGGGTTCTCTGCCTCTACGGGAATTGCGGCGGCGACGTCATGAATTTTGACATGGCCGCCGAGACGGTCGAGTTCGACGACATCCGTACCACCGCCCATGCGGTGGCCGACGATGTGGCCTCGGCCCCGGCGGAGGAGGCCGAGAAGCGACGCGGCGTAGCAGGCATGATCTATGCCTTCAAGATCGCGGGCGCTGCGGCGGAGCGGATGGACGACCTCGATGAGGTCACGCGGCTCGCCGTCAAGGCCTCGGGCGCGGTGCGTTCGATAATCGTCAAACGAGGAGAGCTTTACAGACCCTATGGGGTGTCCGCTTGACAAGAGGTTGCCTTCCGAAGGCCGCCTCGCGTAGGCCGCTCGGGCTTAAGCGTGTTTTCTTCCGTTGTTTCAGGCGTGGCCCTTTCCGTTGACATGAGTCAACGCGCATATGCGCAGAAGCGCATAAATATCGGCTCATGCAAGAGCTACTGGACGCCATCTCCGATCCGACACGCAGAGCGGCCCTTGCCGTGCTCTGGAATGATCAGGAACACTGCGTGTGCGAACTGATGGCACGGCTGGGGGCCACTCAAAGCCGGATGTCGCGGCACATGAAAGTGCTGCGCGATGCCGGGCTCGTCCGGGATCGGCGCGACGCGCAATGGGTGCGTTACCGCCGCAATCCGGAGTTGGCGCCCGAACTGGTGGCTGTGATCGAGGCGGTTCTGGTCGCCGAACAGATGCAGAAGAGAGAGAGCGCATGACAACCGAAATGCATGGGCTTAAATCCGGGCAAAGAGGTTCCTCCTTGCTCTGGTACCTCGGTATCGCGGGAGCCTCCGTGATCTGGTGGCTGGCCTATGGTCAACTGATCGCCTTTTCCGAATGGGCCACCACTCTTCTCCCGGTCGACCGACAAAGCCACACGGGCGAAGCAATTGCCTTCTTCTTCTATGATGTCCCCAAAGTACTTCTGCTCCTGACCGGCATCGTGTTTGTCACCGGCGTGTTGCGCAGCTGGTTCAGCCCGGAAAGAACCCGCGCGTTGCTGGCCGGAAGACGCCGGATTTTCGGCTACCCCATGGCCGCCGCACTCGGCGTTCTCACGCCATTCTGCTCCTGTTCCTCCGTACCGCTTTTCATCGGCTTCGTTTCAGCCGGGATCCCGCTTGGCGTCACTTTCGCCTTCCTGATTGCCGGCCCGATGGTCGGACCTGTCGGACTTGGGCTGCTTTACGGCCTCGTCGGCTGGAAAATTGCGACGATCTATCTCGTCTTCGGCTTCACCATCGCCACGATCGCCGGCTGGGTTCTCGGGAAAATGAGGCTGGAACGTTACCTTCAGCAATGGGTGCGTGACCTCAACGCGGGACCGGCAGCCGACATCCCCACCGAACGGATCGATTTTGTCGACCGGCTCAAGATTGGCGTCGAACAGGTCCGGGAGATAGTCGGCAAGGTCTGGATCTGGGTCGTGGTCGGCATTTCCATCGGAGCGCTTATTCACGGTTATGTTCCTGAAGCGCTCATGCTCCGGGTCATGGGCGGCGAGGCTTGGTGGTCCGTTCCGGCTGCCGTCATCGTCGGCGTGCCGATGTACACCAATGCCGCGGGAGTCATCCCGATCGTCGAAG
>NZ_CFHTCS010000192.1:0-8363 GCF_984369615.1 Martelella sp.
TGGGTCTCCTCAAAGAGCAGTTACCACGCCACAGCACAAAAATCAGGACAGTCCCGGGCTGCCAGGTGGAAGCATATAAGACAAGACCGGCTACTTCCATCGATGGACAGTCAACGCAATGCAGCGTGACCGTTCTCCCTCAACTCCATGCATAGAACCAATCCCATGACCGCCTTTTTCCAAACTGAGCTTCCAGCCACAGCGTCGGCTCAGCGTAACCGTCCAGAGAGTCTTGCTTGCTCAGAATGTACGGCATAAAGAAATCAACGAAGTTGTTCAGTGTGCCGCTATAAAAGGTCTCGGCTGTGCGAATTGAGCAAAGCTTCGCTTGAACACAGAGTCCAAGGCGATTGAAGAAGAAAAGAAGCTTGTCAAAGTGCTCCTCGTTTTCACCCTTAGAGAGCAGGGCCTCCGCAATTTTCAATCGAATGTTGTTTGCCGCACGCTCGGACTGCGCGGCCATTTGCAGCTCATCAGTCGGTATCTCGGCTAAGAGCTCTTCGACATCTTCCGTAAAATGAGAAAAGGTATCTTGATAGCCACGGACCTCCCAGAGGTCGATCATTTCCAGTGTCTCGCGAGCGCGCTCTCCTTCAAGGTGCCAGGAATACTGGGCTATTCCGAAGAGGAAGCTTGGAACCGCAACCATCAAACCGATTGCTGCCACAACACCGGCTAACGCTTCCCATTTCCAACCGGGCCAGAAAAGCAAGAACTGGTCCCGTTCTTTTCGCATCGGCTCTGAGGCCAAATCATCCGGCTGCCCTGTCTCATTGTTGTCTGGTTGCTTGCCATCCTGTTCGGGTGGATTATCTGTTGCCGGGCCGGCTTTCGGTGCGTCATCGTGGCCAGATTGCTTGGATGTCATTTACATAACTCGACAAGGTCAAAACGAACCGTCGGATCGATCGGCGCTCGCAACTCTTCCAGCAGTTGCCCAAGGCACTTCAAGCTGTCCATGTCGAGAATGTAGGACGTTCTCAACTCAAAGGTTCTCGCTGAGCTGTTGTCTTTTTGCTCAAGTGTAGGAAAGGCCGCTATACCGCGTCCGCCTTTACGCTCGCCCCCGGTACATGAGGTTAGGCTGATTTCAGCCCTCTTTTTTTCGCTAGATTCCACCTGACTGAGATAAGCATCGAAATTTTCGACGAAGCAATTTGCCTGCTGACTGTCGAGCTCAACAACCTCGTCGCAAACAAAACATGACTGAGCGCTTGTTTCTGCGGGAATGAGTGCAAGCACCGCCAGAAACACGCCAGCAAACAATCTGTCACTTCTAGAATACTGCATAGTCGCCCACCATTCGGCTACGTGCAATCCAGGGGGTTTGCGCGCCCTGCTGTCGCTGAACGACGATATCCTTCACCCCGTTATAGAGTTCGGATGCCTCGATACGACCGTTATGATTGAGGTCATAGCGTTCACGCTCTGACGACAGGACTTGTTCAAGGGCGACAGTAAAGACGCCTCCGCCAATATCCCCGGCTTCTTGAGAAAGTTGCCGTCCCTTTGACGCGGACAGGATTGTCACATTGGAGTTTAACGCGGTGAGATCCTGAACGATTTGATCATTGGCTGCTGTTGATCTGAGTGCCGCGGATCCGGAATGGCAGGCGTCGATGATTACGGTAATGCGCGCTTCGCTTTCAGCAATCAGATTAGCTACCTCCGAAAACGCGAGTGCGGTATCCTCCAGGTGATCCAGCTGGGTCTCTGATGTCCCGAGATAAAAGACGCCGTTTTCATCACGTAGCCCATGCCCTGCAAAATAGAATACTGCGTTGTCTCCCATCTCTAGGCCCTCCAGCAATGCCCGGGTTCTAGTCAATATAGCCTGCCGAGTGGCTCGCCGGTCCTTTAAATAGTCGATGCTGTTGAATACGGGGGCGCTAGGGCCTAGGCCTCCATCAAGCGCTTCAGCAAATCGTCCTGCATCAGCCAAGGCGTAGTCAAGGGAGGGTATTTGCGGGTCTGAATAGGTATTGACGCCAATCACGAGCGCCCGACTTACCGCTGAGGGAATCGGAGTCGCCCCTATATCGGCGGAAACGGGAAGGCTTGCGAGGCCATTGCCATCGGCAGCAATCACGGAAATCCAACGTGCATCCTTGAGCCGGGCGAACTCCAGTTGCGTTGGCTCAGCTAAATCGCCGACGGCCATGCTGTCAGTTAGTAGTCCGTCCTGAAACACGTTAAGCGTCGAGACTGTGGCGAGATCATAGTCCAAATCTGCAAGAACCATGTCTCCTTCTCCAGCGTGTATACGACCTGAGAGCGCGGGTGGGAGACCGACCTCTTTGGCCGGGTCCAGTCTTTCCTCGTAAAGCGCTAGCTCTGCAAGTCCGGGCGTTCTTAACGCTGCGCCAAAACGGTCCAGGCTGAACTGCCCGTCGTGCCCGGGAAACTTCAGATCGATAAGGCTCGCTGCCTCCGCAGTTGCATCAAAACGAAAATCATCCGTCCAGACGGCTACCTCATCATCGACGATCCGCCCGGAAAGAACAACATCGCCGTCTTCAATTGCATGAACGTAGAAACCAGCATCGGAGTTCAATTGGACCACGTGCCGGCCATCCTTTGTCATCCATGCATCTTCAAGCAAATCACCATTGGGCAGATCATCTCTCTTCCATACAAACTCTTTAGCATTTCGATCATAGATTGTAACGGCTGCGCTCCCGGGAGAATACGTCATGAGGTAGCGGTCATTTGCCTTAATCAGAGGATCATGATCAAACCATCTAGGCTGGGTACTGTTCCCGGAAAACCAAGCAGAATCTGCCATCAACTCATCTTTGCTAATGGGCTTTGGTCCAGCTAAATCCATGACATAAATCGCCTGATAAAAGCGCAAGGTTCCAAATGTCGCGCCTGCACTGCAGGCCGCTCGAGCAACCCAGATAGAATGATCTGGCTCTGAAGGGACATAAGACAAAGAGACGATATCTCGCGGCGCCAAAACAAGTCCTTCGTCCGTCTCTGTGTCGCCGAATATTACGTGACTGCATTCAAGCTTCAGCGCATCAAAGTCCTCAGGAAGTCCCCACTGATAACGCCAGCCAGCTGCAGAAGCCTCATGAACAAATTGTCCGATGGCCTTTTCAGATCGAGCAAGTCGCTCGTCATAATCCGCGAGACCGTTCATATGCTCTCCGCCGCCCAAGCGGTTGTATGAGACATGATCGGCAAGTAATTGCACACCGTCAGTCATTGGCATCAGACCGAGGCCTATGCGGTTCATTTGATCATCAAAGTTCTCTGCGGTCTGCATTGAATTTGTTGATGACCGGGAAACAGACGACTTATTCGGCGAATTTCGACGGCTAGGCAGCGAAGACGATCGAAGCTCAATTGGCTTGATGTTTGCGGAAGCAAACCAACCAATTTGGGCGTTCTCCAGTGTCGATGGTTCAGACTTTCCGCCCGAGAATTTGTCTCGTGACAATTTTGTGCTTTTGAAATCTCCTGGCGCAAGAAAGCCCATTTCGACACTGGATGGTGCAACTGGACCGATAGAACTCAGTATTTGGTGGTAGGTTGCTATGCTGCCCACTTCCTCCGAGCCATAGGCATTCAAGGGGTTATCGGCGGCAGCATAATCATGAGCCTGCAAAGAGCCGATACGATAGCCAAAATCTCCCCAAATTGAGTAGTTTGCGTTCTCTAGATCAACTGCGACGTGGGTGGTTTCAGGGGCGGCACTGCAGCAAGACGGCCCGGTGACCTGTTCCTCTACGGACAGATTTTCTCCAAAGAGCGAATGCAGGTTGACCTCGGCCCAAGGCGAAAGCGTCACCATTATCACGCTATCGCCCATCGCCCAGAAGATGTCGCCATCGAACGTATTCGCAACGGTGTTGCCGTCGACGACGTCGACGACATCGAGCCGGTCGCTATGACGAACGGCAAGGAAGCGATGGGTTGGAGATACGATCAGCTCGCTTCCTGCTCGCTCGATAATTTCAGTTTCATCGGAGGCGTTAAGAATCAGAAACCGGTCACGATTAAACAAAATCCGACGCTCAAATTTCTCAAGGGGGATTTCGTGTGTGTAGGCGGCCATACCCTGGGCGTTTGAGAGAACGATCTCTGCCTCGTCGGGAGCAATCTCGAAACTCTTCCGGAATGTCTTGTATCGCCTTTCTTCTCCACATTGGCGCAAGTACCCCACGAGGGATACCTCAATGTCTAGAGAGCCCGAACGCAGCGGTAGGAATGCAATCCGACCGTCCTGACCCGAGCCGCGCGCATAGAGAGCAACGAGAGCTCGGTGTTTTCCCTGACCTTCCTGAATGCCAAATGGATTCGGAGCTTCCGGTCCTAGGGCAATCGATCCCGAACCTTCAAATCGGATGGGCTGATCCGACGATATGACGAGCCAGACTGGTATGCGCTCTTCAAGCAGGTTTCCCTGCCAGCTCATCGTCATCGGCGTACCGACAGCAAGTTCGTCGGAACCTCGGACATCAAAGACAAGTGACTGACTCAGTCTTTCCAAAGTCCGGTCTTCGGCCGGACAACTTCCAGCAAGTGCGTTCGAAAGAGACCTGATACGTGCCTGCCATTCCTCAACAGCCTCTCCCTCTCGAGCCGCTGCATCTGGATCCATCACCAGATCGGGGCCGCGGGTCGGCGGACCGGGAAATGCAGGTCGTGGCGCTAGTGCCTGTCCCGTTACCGCTCCTTGATAGAACTTTTGAGTTCCAAGGTCATCTTTCAAAAAACAGGTATTGGTGCGCCCGTTATGTGTATAGAAAAAGCATGAGGTCGTCAGCTTACACAGCTCTTCGCACTGCTCCAGTGTTAGGTTTTGCAGCAAAGGATCTTCGAGGCCGCTCCTGAGGTCGTTCCCCCAGAGATCAAGATCGTTATATCGCTTGAATTCTGGAACGTCCTCAGTCTCTTCTGAAGCGTAGGTCAGATGCGCTTCGTCGTCGACGCGAAAGGGGCCGCCGGGGAAAACGGCCTCTGCGTTCCTGAGATCCTCGCGATAGCGCGTGCAATAACCTTCGACATTTCCGATTGCCTTTGACGAGCCAGACAGACCGAGCCGGAAGTTGCGCCCCGGTACGGCGAGGACTGCCGTGCTGCCGGACTTTAGGGCCGCGACCAGACTTGCGTGCGCCGCTTCAATAAAAGCAGTTCTTTGGTGACCGCTCAATCCCAGATCGAAGGAGTGTGGCGAAAGTCCATCGACGGAGACGCGCATGGTCCGGGGCGGCTCCGCGCCCATGTAGGGTAGCGTGAACGAAAAACCCAATTGCCCTCCGCTGCCGCAACTAAAGATCAGACATGCCCCCGTGCCGGTTTGTGCAGAGCAGGCCGACGCTTCCAGCGACATTCCATCCCGGTAGTTCTGCCAATATGTTGTACGGTCGGGAACGCGCGCTGCACTTACCGCCGTTGAGAAACAGATCAAGATGATCGAAAGAAGAAGAAATTTGATAAAAGGTACCATTTGACCGCCCCCGCAACCAATGGAAGCATTGAAGTCGATCGAAGAACGGATTTCAAGCAAAAGGTCGAATCTTGGGTGCGGCTCAGGAACCCGACTCGAAACTCAATGAGCCGGATTTGAAAGTAGGTGATTGATACCAGCAGGTGGTTCAATCACTTCTGCCTAGAACGTGGAGGTCCGAAAGCTCGGATTCGGCGGTGTCACGGACGTCGGTTTGGTTAGCCAGTCTTGTGACATTATCTGTGTAATGAAATGTGTAACATTTCACTTTAGGTATCTAATTTATGTCGTAAATTCAATGCCTAAGTTCTAAAGCGCATGCGCTCCACGCGCACCACAAATTGACCGTTCAAATTTATATAAGTTATTGAAATATATAGATTTAATTCTATAGAAATTTTTCGTGTGTAGCGTGACGCGCGGTTTTACAATTTTGACAGCTGGTTTTGCAGCAAACAGTTTTTGTCATGTCAAATCGACAACGCGCTACTCAACGCCTTTTTTTTATTTTGGCTTAGATTTCTGGTGATCCCAAGCTTCCAGAAACCTCACGACCAATTCTTGGTCGGTCTCATTAAACTGATCACGATCGATAGCCTCCTCCAGTGCTTTCCGAAAAGTTTGCGGGTCGATAATTTCTGTGTTTTCATCAATTCGAACCGTCGTAGAACATATTCCTACCCGATCTCCTAGCATGCCAAATCCACCCATGCCGACTGACCATCTAGTACCCGTCATTGCCCGAACAAGCGCAACAAGTGATGTTGTTTCCCGCAGTTTGCTTTCGGTCCACTGCCGGACCTCCTCGGAGTTATCGTCCAAGAACTCTTTCCATCGGTAAAGGATTGAAAGCAGGTCGGAGTGCGTAATAAGCGAGCCGTTTGAAGCGGCCAAGCGAATAGCTTTCACTGCCCGCTCTTTAAATAAAGGCAATGCTTCCTTCTCTACCAGGCATTCTTCTTCCCTAGAAGGTCTCTGATCCTCTCTAGGGACGTGGTCCGAGTCCGCAGAGGCAACGAAATCAACGAGCCATCCGAGAGGAGCTGTTTCTGTGGCACTCAAGTAGATTTTTGTCCTTTCCTCAATCGAGAATCGCTTGTGGGTTAGCCTTCGGATCAGCCAGTGATAGCGAAGCGTGGTATTCTCGAAACTCATGCCTCTCCCAGCGTCCCGCTCCATATCTATTTCATCATGGATTTCAAACAACGAGGTGATCAGCGCCTCAACTTTGTCCGCATCTATGTGTTTCGCGTGGGTGATTAGTTCATCAAGGAAAATCGGCACTTGGGATTTTCCCGTTCGATGTTCGATTTTGGCTGCGGATCGAAATTTCTCTTGTACGAATTCTCGATCATCCGCCTTTCTAATCAGGTCAGCAAGAAGCTGGCTAGATAAAGTCTCTTCGCTGAGAGAGAGTCTGAAATAGGTATCAAAATGAGCCTCGACGCA
The DNA here is from genome assembly GCF_984369615.1 of Martelella sp. Classification (NCBI taxonomy): domain Bacteria; kingdom Pseudomonadati; phylum Pseudomonadota; class Alphaproteobacteria; order Hyphomicrobiales; family Aurantimonadaceae; genus Martelella; species Martelella sp. Next base: position 6,908 of record NZ_CFHTCS010000192.1, read on the forward strand.
AACTCGACGCTCCGCGCCCCAGATATCTAGCCAACCATGGCCATACCCTGCTCCTTCTAGTCGTGGGAAAAGGCGCTGTAGCGTTGTTTTGGCAAGCTCGTGAGAAATCTCTGGTACGTTTTTTAGAAACACATCGAACCGCGACTCGACATCTCTACCGGCATCACCATCTTGGCGCGAGCCACATAACAGACCCTTGTTGGCCTTTATGGCAAAAAACAAGCCAGGCTCGTACAACCGTATTGTTTCGAGGCCAACAAAGTCGCCTAGGTCGACTTCTCCGGCGATTGCGGGCCAAGTGACGCTAATAGCGTTTTGAAATCGTGCCACATGCCGCGGCGAAGAAATATAGGGCGCAAGAACATCATAGAAGATATTCATGAAGCGGGTCATTCTATCTTCTGCGGGCTCGCCGCATATTTCAGAAATTGTCGATAGAACGGCATAGTTTAGATCGTCAGGAAGAGGGCTCGGAATCTCAAATGACGCCTGGATGATCTTTTCCAGAAAGTGTGGGCCCTCAGAGGGATATTTTTCTTTAACGGCTTGTTCGGCGAGTTGCCTATCGAAAACCACTAGGTACATCACGTTTGGAAGCCTGCCCACTGATTTGATCAGCCGGAAAACAGCAAGAGCCTCCTCAGCGCTGAGCCGGTCTAAATCGTCGATGACCACGAGAAATCGCCTATCTTGTGCCTCAAGGATCGAGGCCAACTTCTGAAAAGTCTCTTCCAGAGGCTCTCCGTCTGGAAAAAAACGGCTGGCAAATCCCATCGCACCACCGACGACCGTTCCGACTGGGCCCATAGGGGTAAGAGCGGCTGCCGTTCCAATCACTGGGCCCGCCTGTAAAATGCCCCTTCCAATCTGAGGGACAAGCCCTTTCACTTTGTCTTTGAGTGTGGTCCCCAAGATCGCATTTAGATTTTGAAGGAATGCCAGCGCTAAAGCTTCCTCCCCTCGATACCACCAGCATTTGAATTCTGTAGCCACGAGACGCGGGTCATCCCTTTTGCGTAAAGAAGACCTGACCAGATTGACGACACTGCTCTTGCCGGCTCCCCATGGGCCGTTTAGGGCGAAAGTTGTCCCAATTGGATTACGTATTCCCAGAATACTTTTTGACAACGCTTCTGCGAACGGCGTGAAGCCGTATCGATCGTCGTCGGCCGTTTCGATTGGACTGTCATTGAAATAGTTCGTCATGAAAGCCCCCCTCTTCAATGTCCGCTTACGAGTGTCGAGAAGACTATCATCTCGACAATATATGCACAGTAATTTTCAGTCGTTCTTGCATAGCGACCGTTTCTGCTGAATAATCAGCTCCTTCACGCCCTTCCCATTTCCCTCAGCGATCGAATAGGTGCACTCGACCTCCTCGATGTCGAACCGTGAGAAGGTCTCATAGACGCCTTGAACGGCTTTCAAAGACAGGATGAACGTGCCTTGAAGTCCG
>NZ_CFHTCS010000193.1:0-8342 GCF_984369615.1 Martelella sp.
ATCTGGACGGCCACTGACGAAAAGGTGTATTGCACAAATCGTCTTTCAGGCTTTCCTGGGAACTTCTCATGTGCTTCTGACTGCGGAGTCGGACACCAGAACATACCAGAACATCGCAGGCTACCAATGGTGTTTTGCATGCTCTGGTGCCCGCCCAGGGCCCCCAGCCTCTGGGCACCCTTAGGGGGAAGGGCTGGAACGCCTCCTTCCCGCCAGCCGCAAGCGTCGATACGGCCTCGAAGAGTGGCGGCAGATGGCGCATGTGGACGCTCTGGTGCACCTTCGCCTCGATTGTGACCGCCGCCGCCGCAGGTTGGTCGACGACAAGGCGGAGTTCATCGCCTTCGCCGAAGGCGACGCGCGCCGGACGAATGTCGCGGGCAAGCGCCATCAGCATTTCGAGCGTTTCGCCATCGGCGTTGCCTGGCACTTCCGCCGCGAGCGGCCCCTTGCCGAGCCAGGTCAGTTCGACGAAATAGTTGGTGTCGCGCTCGGCGATCTCCTCCACCAGCATGACCAGATCGGAGCCGCCGGCTGCAAGCGGCAGGAAGATTTCCTTCTCCTCTGCCGCATTGCGCGTATAGGGCTCGAAGGCAGCGATTTTCCGGCCGTCGACAAAGACGTGGACGCCGCCGCAGGTGGCAAGGCGGAAGCGGAAGTCTCCGCCTTTCGGCGGAACGAGCCGGGTGCGGACCCAGCGGGAAAGCCGCGTCGGACGGTGCCAGAAGCCGGAGAATTCCAGCCTGCGATTGAAGCCCGGAAGATTGGTCGAGACAATCTCGAAATCATCATCGAGCGCAACCTTGCGGCCGGCGATTTCGGCGCGAACAGCGGTCCGGCACGGCAATTCGCCGACATCGACAAAGCCGTTGACGAACTTGTAGTCGACATTGTCCACCCCGCGCGTCGCCGTGCCAGGATAATAACCCGCCTCCAGCCGCCCCAGGGCGAACGCCGTGACGGTCTCGCCCGTATGAGTGACAAAGCGCGCGCGTTCAGACATTGGCATTCTCCCGGACAGGCAGGCAAAGTTCGATGGCCTCGATCCTCGAAACCAGTTGGTCGAGCCGCTCGATGCGGAAATGCGGCTCTTCCGAGGCATCTACAGGCTCGTGCGTGCGCCGCTGCGACCAGCCGACAAAGAGACTGATCAGGCCGAAATCATTCGCGCCGCGAATGTCGCGGGCAAGATTGTTGCCGACCATGACGATGCGGGACCGCTCGCCGTCGCCGAGACCAAGGCCGGCAAGGGCTGCGGAAAACATCTTCGGCGATGGCTTGTTCTGGCCGACATCGCCCGAAATCGCGTGACATTCCATCAAGTCCCAGATCCCGCGCGGCTTCAGCATGTTCTCGAAGGTCTCGCGCGGGCCGTCGGCGACCAGCGCCAACCTGTAACCGAGCCCGTGGAGCGTGCGAACCGCGTCCATGGCGAAGGGAATTTCGTCCGCCTCGGTTACCACTTCGCTGCCGGGCTTCTTCACCTCGGTCGCCTCGTCGATCAGCGTGTCGCCGCAATCGAGAAACACGGCGGAGAGATGCGGCACCCTCCCGGGAAGCGCTGCAATCAGCGCCCTCATCCGTGCGGGGATCCAGGCCTCAAGCGTTTTCCACGGCATGAGGACCGGTTCTTCGGCCGCCGCGAATGCGAAGCGCGGGACAAAGGCGGCGCGTTTCATGGCGAGCCTTGCCAAACGGTGTTCCCTGGCTGAAGCGCTCCAGGCGCCGGCCTCGGCAAATGCGTTGCCAGCATGAATGCCGCCTGTGCCGGCCTCGCGGCCGCACATCTGCGCAATTTTCGAACCGCCCATGAACCGCATGATCCGGTCAACGCCCCAGAGCGCATGCTTGCCCGGCTCCACATAAAGCACCGGCCGGCCGTTGCGCATTTCCGGCAGACCGCTGCCGTCATCGATAGAGACCCGCATGCCATGCATCGAACCCTCGACCCGGACGACGTTCCCCTGCCGGTCGATATGGACCCAGACATGCTCGAGGTCGTAGAGATGCTGGATATCCCAGTCGTGCCAGATCGCATATTCGATCACGGCCCCGCCTTCAGGCGGCATCAGCCGATATTTCGACGACGGAGACTTTTGAGCCTCCCGGACCACGCTGTAACCCATCGCCAGCGGCGGCGCCGGTTCCGCATGATCCAGCATCAGCGCCGGGCGATGCCGTTCGGCAAGCGCGAAGTCCGCGTCGCGCACGCCCGCAGGCGGCGCGGGATCGGCAACGGAAAACAGGGTCATGCCTCCGCCCCGTCTGCGACGCCCCGAAGCGTCAGCGTTTCGGCGTAATGGCAGCGTACCGCACGGCCATCGACCTCACGAAGCTCCGGCTTCTCGGCGGCGCAGCGCTCCGTCGCATAGGCGCAGCGCGGGTGAAAGGCGCAGCCCGAGGGCGGGTCGGAGGCATCCGGCACCTCGCCCTTGAGCACGCCGCGCCTCTCCGACGAACGCTTGCGCGGATCGGGCTGCGGCACGGCGCCCAGAAGCGCTTCCGTATAGGGATGGCGCGGACGGGAGAACAGTCGGTCGGTCTCCCCGATTTCGACGATCTCACCGAGATACATCACCGCGATCCGGTCGGAGATGTGCTCGACCATGCCGAGATCATGAGTGATGAACAGATAGGTGAGATTGAACTGCTCCTGCAGGTCCTGCAGGAGATTGATGTTCTGGGCAGCGACCGACACATCGAGCGCCGAGACGGCCTCGTCGGCCGCGATGAAAGCCGGCGAAAGCGCCAGCGCACGGGCAATGCCGATCCTCTGGCGCTGGCCGCCGGAGAAGGCATGAGGATAACGCGTCGCGTATTCGGGTCTCAGGCCGACGAAGGACAGAAGCTCCCCCACCCGTTTGGCGATCTGGTCCTTGGAATAACCATGAACCACCATCGGCTCGCCGATCAGATCAAGCAGCGTCATGCGCGGATTGAGCGAGGAATAGGGATCCTGGAAGATCATCTGCATCTCGCGCCGCACCGGCCGCAACTCCTTGTCGCTCATCGACGAGATATCGATCACCTGCCCGTCATGTTCGCGAAACAGGATCTGGCCACCGGTCAGGGTATAGGCGCGCAGGATCAGCCGAGCGACGGTGGATTTGCCCGAGCCGCTTTCGCCGACGAGGCCGAAGGTCTCGCCCTTGCGGATGTCGAAGCTGACGTCATTCACGGCGCGCAACACCTTCAGCTCGCGCCCCTTCTTCCCGCCCTTGACGGTGAAATGTTTTTTCAGCCCGCGCACGGAGATCAGGACGTCGTCGGGCATGGAAAGGGTCTTGCTGCGGGCGTCGCTCATTGTCCGGCCTCCGGCAGGTTTCCGGCAAAGTGACACAGCGCCTCCTGTCCGCGATCGAAAGCCACGCGCGGCGGCGTTCTGACGGAACAGACCGATGGATCGGCGTAATCGCAGCGGGTGTGAAACACGCAGCCGGAGGGAATGTTGTAGGGGTCGGGCACCGAGCCCTTGATAACGCTCAGCCGTCTCTGTTTCTTCTGTCCGAGACGCGGAATGGACCCGAGCAGCGCCCGCGTGTAAGGGTGCTGCGGATTGTAGAAGATGTCATCGACAAGCCCCGTCTCCACCACGCGGCCGAGATACATCACCGCCACCCGGTCGGCGATGTCGGCGACCACCCCGAAATTGTGGGTGATGAAGACGATCGCCATGCCGAGTTCCTGCTGAAGCGATTTCAGTAGCTCGAGGATCTGCGCCTCGGTGGTGACGTCAAGCGCCGTGGTCGGCTCGTCGGCGATCAGAAGCGCCGGATCGCAGGAGAGCGCGAGCGCGATCATGGCGCGCTGACGCATGCCGCCGGAAAGCTGGTGCGGGTAGCTGTCAACGAGGCGTTCCGGCTGGGGAAGCTGCACGCGCGCCAGGAGATCGATCGCGCGGGCGCGCGCCTCCTCCTTGCCGACGCGACGATGCAGCATGACGGTGCGCATGATCTGGGTACCGATCGAATGCACGGGCGAAAGCGCCGTCATCGGCTCCTGGAAGACCATGCCGATCCGTCCGCCCCGCAACTGCCGCATCAGCCGGCTGTCGCGTCTCAGCCCGTCGAGCCGGTATTCTGTGTCTCCGTCCGGATTGAAGCGGATCTCCCCCTCGCCTTCCTCGGCATTCCTGGCGAGCAACCGCATGATCGCCCTGACCGTGACCGACTTGCCGGAACCGCTCTCGCCGACGATGCCCAGCACCTCGCCGCGATCGACATGATAGTTGACGCCGTCGACAGCCTTCACCAGCCCGTCGCGGGTCTTGAAGGCGACCTCGACGCCGTCGAGTTGCAGGAGCCGCTCCGGAGGCATTTTGTTGTTCGTCTTGTCCAGCATGGAAAAACCTATTGTCCGTAGGGGTCGGCCGCGTCACGCAGGCCGTCACCGAGGAAATTGAAGGCCAGCACGACCGCGACCACGGCAAGTCCGGGCGCAAGCAGCCAGGGGGCGAGCGAGATGGAACGGAGGTTCTGCGCATCCTGCAGAAGCACGCCCCAGGAGACGACGGGGGGCCTGAGGCCGAGACCGAGGAAGGACAGCGCCGTCTCGCCGAGAATCATCTCCGGCACGGCGAGCGTCATCGCCGCGATGATATAGGAGGTCATGGCCGGCAGCATGTGTTTTGTGATCACCCGGTATTCCGAGGCGCCGGCAAGGCGGGCGGCCATCACGTAGTCCTCGGATTTCAGCGAGAGGAAACGGCCGCGCACGACGCGGGCGAGATGCGTCCAGCCGATCAGCGCCAGAATGAGGGTGATCAGCACATAGACGAAGAGCGGGTTCCAGGCGATCGGCAGGGCCGCCGCAAGCCCCATCCAGAGCGGAATCGTCGGCACGGAGCGGATGAACTCCATCATGCGCTGGATCGCCGTGTCGATGAAGCCGCCGTAATAGCCCGAGATGGAGCCGAAGAAGAGGCCGAGCACGAAGGCGAAGAACACGCCGATCAAGCCGGCCGACAGGGTCACGCGCGCGCCGTAGACGAGGCGCGAGAACAGATCCCTCCCAAGGGAGTCCGTGCCCAGAAGATTGACCTTCTGGCGGCGGGCATCGATGCCGAAGAGATGCAGGTCGGCCTTCCAGATGCCCCAGAACCTGTATTTCTCGCCATGCACGAAGAACCTGATCGGCAGCGGCTTGGACTTGTCCACGACATAGGTGACGCGCGCCGTCTCCGGATCCCGGGTGCGCTTCAGCTCATAGACGAAGGGGCGCGTCAGTTCGCCGTCATGAATGACGCGGACCATCTGCGGCGGCACGAAGGTTTCCAGCCGCTCGATGGAATCGGGCGCATAGGGCGCGACGATCTCTGCGAAGATCGCGACGAGATAGGCAAACACCAGAAAGATCAAGGACACGAGCGCGAGCCGGTGCTGGCGGAAGCGCCACCACATCAGCTTCCAGGAGTTGGCGGTGTAGATGCCCTGTTCGGCCGTCGCCAGTTCGTTTTCTTCTGCGTAAACGGAAGTCTCGTAGGTCATGAAGGCCTCACGCGTAACGGATGCGCGGGTCGGACCACGCAAGAAGAATGTCGGAGAGCAGCGTGCCGATGACGGTGAAGACGCTGAGGATGAGGATAAAGGCGCCGGCGAGATACATGTCCTGCATCTTCAGCGCCTGCAGCATCAGCGGTCCCGTGGTCGGCAGGTTGAGCACGACGGCGGTGATGACGTCGCCGGAAAAGAGCGCCGGCAACGCCCAGCCGACCGTCGAGATGAACGGATTGAGCGCGACGCGCACCGGATAGCCCCAGACCACCTGGCGCTCGGAAAGCCCCTGTGCATAGGCCGTTTCCACGTATGGCTTGCCGAGTTCGTCCAGCATATTGGCCCGCATCACCCGGATGAGGCCGGCCGCGCCGCCGGTCGCCAGCACCACGATCGGGATCCAGACATGTTCCAGGATGTTGCCGATCTTCGCCAGCGACAGCGGCGCGCCTTCGAAACGCGGCGAGATCAGGCCGCCGACATCGATGTTGAGCCAGGCAAATCCGATCCACATCAGGATCAGCGCCAGCAGGAAATCGGGAATGCCCTTGCCGAGAAAACCGAACACGGTGAAGACATAGTCCAGGATCGAATATTGCCGCTGGGCCGAATAGACGCCAATCGGGATGGCGATGATCCAGGTGAACACCAGGGACAGCGAGGAGAGCAACAGCGTCAGCGCCAGGCGGCCCCAGATCAGTTCGGAGACCGGCGCGTTCCAGTGGAAGGACTGGCCGAAATCGCCATGCAGCACGATATTGCCGATCCAGCGCACATATTGCACGAGAATCGGATCGTTCAGTCCGAGTTGCGTGCGGATTGCATCTTCCTGGGCGGCGGTGATGTATTCACCGCTGTTGCGAAGCTCGGCAGCATAGGCGGTGACATAATCGCCCGGCGGAAGCTGAATGATGATGAAGGATATGAAGGAAACGACGATCAGGGTTGGAATCGCCCATAGAATCCGTCGCCAGAGGAAGTTTGCCATCGTCTGCTCTCCGCATTGCCACCCACCGGCCGCCCGCGGACAAACGGGCGGCCGGCCGGTTCCGCATTCTCGCGGAACCCTTGCTCGGGAGGGAGCTTTGCCTGTCGGTTACTGCTTGTTCTGGTCGATCCAGAACTGCTGGGTCTGACCAAGGCCCACGCCGCGCGTGATGTCGTCTTCGACAAGCCCGTTGCGGACATTCATGAAGTCGTTCTTCACGATGACCGGGATGGAAACCTCGCCGACCAGACCGATGACATAGCCTTCGTCGACGAAGGCGCCGATCATGCTGTTGAGCGCGGCATCGGCTTCTTCCATGGATCCGGCGACGGAGGCCTTCTCCCAATCCGCCCAGATCTGCCGGATCACGGCATCCTGCGGCGGCTCGATACCGGCTTCGCCGTCGGTCTCGTACCACGCGTAATATTGCTGGGCGTAGCTGTCATTGCCCATGATGTTGCGCGGGTCGGCGGAGACGACCGAGAGGCGGTCGACGGGCGTGTACTGGATCTGGAAGTTGTTGTTGTCGCGGTTGTCGTCCCACTGGGTGCGGTCGATGATGCGCGGCAACAGCTCGATGCCGATATCGCGATAATAGTCGGCGGCGATCTCCAGTATCGGCGCCGCAAAATCCTGATAGGCCTCGACCACGATCTGCAGCCGCTTGCCGTTCGGAAGCAGGCGGAAATCATCATCGTCACGCTCGCTCAGGCCGATCTGGTCCAGAAGCTCGTTGGCAAGATCGGGATCATATTCCGTCCAGTGCGTTTCCCATTCGGGATTGAAATAGGGCGAGCCGGAGATCGGGGACACCGAGCGGGCCTCGCCGAGACCGGCAAAGCCGAGTTCGTTGATCGTTTCACGATCGATCCCGACGGAGAGCGCGTGACGGAAGTCCTTGTCGGAGAAAAGCTTGCTCAGCTGCTCGTCCTGTACATTGAGGTTCGGCACGAACGACCAGACATTCGCCGATTTCCAGGTGCCGACGTGGTAACCGCCCTTCTCCTCGTTCTCCTTGTAGAAGGTGAAGTCGCTCGAATTGACGTAGCGCATCTGCATGTCGATCTGGCCCTGAACGATCATCAGGTTGAACGAGTCCGCCGCCTCGAAAAGGCGATGCTCAATGCGGTCGATATAGGGAAGCTGGTTGCCCTCCTGGTCGACGGCCCAGTAATAGGGGTTGCGCACCATGGTGACGACATTGCCCGGCGCGGGCGTCTCGATCTTCCAGGCGGTGATGACCGGCAGGTCCGGATTCTGCCACCATGAGGTGACCGGTCCCTTCGAGCCCCAGAGATCGCTCCAGCGCTGGACGCCGAATTCCTCTGCCGCCTTGGAGAGATCCTCAGCGCTGGCGTAATGGTCGTTATACTGGCTCAGATAATGCTTGGGGAACAGGAAGGACGGGCGGTCCAGGCTTGGCTCGCCGGTCGAATCCTTCGCAAGGATATTGAGGAAGTAGACATAGGGCTGGGCGAAACTGACGGTGAAGGTGCGGTCATCCTTGACCTCGAGCTTCATCGGCTCGCCGCCCGGCGAGAAGGTCGGATCGATCGTCGGCGTCAGCGCCTTGTTGAGGAAGACATCCTTGTACCAGAATTCGACATCTTCGGTGGTCACCGGCGCGCCGTCGGACCATTTCAGCCCCTCAAGCAGGGTAAAGGTGAATTCAGTGGAATCTTCGTTGACCGAGTAGCTCTCGATATAGGCGGGCACCAGCGTGATGTTGCCGTCCGCGTCGGGCACATATTTCAGGACGCGCTCTTCCAGCAGCTTGGTCGGCCCCCAGCGATCGCCGGGACCGCGATAGGCGCGGTGCCAGACACCGCCATATTCGCCAACCTCGACGGCATCGACCACGG
>NZ_CFHTCS010000194.1:0-8341 GCF_984369615.1 Martelella sp.
GCGTCCAGACGGATGCCGAAATGTGCATGATGATGGCCGATACGATGGAGGCGCTGGGCATTCCGCGCGGGGACTATGTGATCCGGGTGAATAACCGCAAGGTGCTGGATGGGGTGCTGGAGGCGATCGGCCTTGGCGGCGAGGAGAATGCCGGGCAGCGGCTGACGGTGCTCAGGGCGATCGATAAGCTGGATAAGTTTGGGCCTGAGGGGGTAATGCTCCTTCTTCAAGATGGAAGAAAAGACGACAGTGGCGATTTTACCAAAGGGGCTGGTCTGAGTGAACGGCAGGCCAGCTTTGTTGTAAAAGTTGTTACGGATGAGCAAGCAGTCGATGGTGCGGAAGAAGTAGGGTTTAACAAGATTGCTAAGAATACCGCAGGTTTTGTTGATGGCTTTAGGGAGCTGGATTTAATCCGTAGTGTAGTTCGATCGGCTGGATACGATGCGGATCGCATCAAAATCGATCCCTCCGTCGTCCGTGGCCTCGAATACTACACCGGTCCCGTTTACGAAGCCGAGCTCACCTTCGATGTCACCAACGAAAAAGGTGAAAAGGTCGTGTTCGGCTCGGTCGGCGGCGGCGGGCGGTATGATGGGCTGGTGTCGCGCTTCATGGGCCAGCCGGTTCCGGCGACGGGCTTTTCCATCGGCGTGTCGCGGCTGATGACCGCGCTCAAAAACCTCGGCAAGCTCGGCGCGTCCGAGGTGATCGAGCCGGTGCTGGTCACCGTCATGGACGGCGATGCCGAGGCCATGGGCCGCTACCAGAAGATGACGCAGGAACTGCGCCGCGAAGGCATCCGCGCCGAGATGTACCAGGGCAACTGGAAGAAATTCGGCAACCAGCTCAAATATGCCGACCGCCGCGGCTGCCCGATCGCGATCATCCAGGGCGGCGACGAGCGCTCGCAAGGCGTCGTCCAGATCAAGGACCTGATCGAGGGCAAGCGCTTGTCCGGCGAGATCGAGGACAATGCCGAATGGCGCGAGGCGCGTGTGGCGCAGGAGACCGTGCCGGAGGGTGATCTGGTGGCAAGGGTGCGTCAGATGCTGGACGCACAGGCGGAGGATCGCAAGCGGGCGGGATGATCGCTGTGGGGGAGGCGTTGGCTCTCACAACCTCCCCTCGTGAGGGCGGGGCTATTGCAGATGGCCTTGGATCTTGCTCCATATACTCTCTCCCGCTTGCGGGAGAGATGCCCCGACAGGGGTAGTGAGGGTGAAGCAGCATTTCTGTTCGTGAGGGTGTCCGCGTGGATAGGTTCCCCCCTCACTGTCGATGTCGCTGTCGCGACATCTCTCCCCTCCGGGGCGAGAAGACTTGGGGGCTGTGCGGAAAAGCCTTCTGCGATAAGCCGTCCCTTCAAGGGGGATCGGTGGCCTCGACGTCCGTCGCTATTTTCTGGCAATCGTGCTACATATAGCAGCGAGGATGACAATCCTTTCGATGAGGTGAGCCATGAGTTTTGAACAGGTCTATATCACGATACCGCTGATCTTGCTGGTTCCGGCATTGGGAATGCTTGGCTTCCAGCTTTGGCGCGCCCGCCATAATCATTGAGCTTCCGGTAACCGGCGGTCCTGTCCGGTTCCGGCCATTTTGCTTATGTCTCTCAAATCCATCCATCACATACAGCTTGCCATGCCCGAGGGTCGGGAAGACGAGGCGCGGGCGTTCTATGCCGGCGTGCTTGGCGTCCCGGAGGTTGAAAAGCCCGACAATCTGAGAGCGCGCGGCGGGTGTTGGTTCGAGCGGGGAGAATTGCGCATTCACATCGGCGTCGAGAAGGATTTCCGGCCCGCGAAAAAGGCGCATCCGGCGTTTCTGGTCGATGATGTTGCGGCGGTTGCTGCGGCTGTGGAAAAGGCCGGTTACGAGGTCAAAGCGGACGCGCCGCTTGAGGGCTTCCTGCGCACCTATGTTTATGATCCCTTCGGCAACCGAATCGAACTGATGCAGGTTTTGGACTGATCCAGGCCGCAATCGTTGACTTTTGTCGCAAAGGATGGTCATCGGATGCGGCAAACAGTAGAGACGACCCATGCCCTCCACCAGCCTGCCGGATTGCGCCGGCGCCATTCTTGCCGCCTTTGCCGCGCGCGAAACGGATCTGACCGACACGCCGGTGATCCAGCCCGCCGCGCCCTTTCTGGACATGACCGGCGAGGCGCTGCGCCGCCGCATCTTCATGACCGAGAGCGAGACCGGCGAGAGCCTCTGCCTGCGCCCGGAATTCACCATCCCCGTCTGCCGCCGTCACATCGCGGAGAACGCCGGCACGCCGAAGCGCTATGCCTATTGCGGCATGGTGTTCCGCCAGGCGCGCGAGGACGGGGCAGACGAGTTCTTCCAGGCCGGCATCGAGGATCTGGGGACGGTCGATGTCGCCGCCGCCGATGCGCGCGCCATTGCCGATGCCTGGGGCGCGCTCGGCGCCTGCCTGCCGGGCCAGCGTCTTGCCGTCACGCTCGGCGACCAGGCGATCTTCGAGGCGGTGGTGCGGGCACTCGGGCTTCCGGGCGGCTGGCAGAAGCGGCTGATCCAGGCCTTCGGTAACCATGCCCGGCTCGAGGCCCTTCTGGAAACGCTGGCACGCCCGCAGCCGGTCTCCGGCCTCGACCGCCGCGTCGCCGCCTTCCTCGCCGATGGCGACGAGGCGGGGCTGGTGGCCCATATCGACGAAACCATGCAGGTTACCGGCTATTCCACCAATGCCAGCCGCAGCCCCGAGGAGATTGCGCGGCGACTGAAGGAAAAACTGGCGCTCTCCGTCACCAGTCTCGACCGCGATGCGCTGGAGGCGCTGACGACCTTTCTGGCGCTGGAGACCGGTCTTGACGCGGCATCGTCGGCGCTTGCGGCCTTTTCGGAAAAGTTTGATCTCGATATCGGCGCGGCGATCGGCGCGTTCGAGGCCCGCATCGCGGCGCTTGCGGCAGCGGGCGTCGAGGTGGCCGCGATCACCTATCGCGCCGCCTTCGGCCGTCCGCTTGATTACTATACGGGCCTCGTATTCGAAATCGCGGAAGCCGGTGCGCGCGGCGCGCTTCTGGCGGGCGGCGGACGTTATGACCGTCTGCTGACGCTGCTCGGCGCCAGCGACCATATTCCCGCCGTCGGCTTTTCGCTGTGGCTCGACCGGATCGAACGCGCCCGAGAAAAAGCCGGAGGAACACCATGACCGTCACCATTGCGCTGCCCTCCAAGGGCCGGATCAAGGAAGGCGCGGAACAGGCGCTCGAAAGGGCGGGCTTTCCTGTCGAGACCAACGGCAATGACCGCTCCTATCGCGGGCAGGTGCGCGGCCGGCCGGATATCGAGATCGCCTTCCTGTCGGCCTCGGAGATTTCGCGCGAGGTCGGCAATGGCGCGGTCGATTTCGGCGTGACCGGCGAGGATGTGGTGCGCGAGAACGTGGCGGACGCCGATGCCCGGGTGGAGTTCGTCTCCCGCCTCGGCTTCGGGCAGGCCGATGTGGTGGTGGCCGTCCCGGAAATCTGGCTCGATGTCGACACGATGGCGGACCTGAACGATGTCGCCTCGGAATTCCGCAGCCGTCACGGCCGCCGTCTGGCGATCGCGACGAAATTCTGGCGGCTGACGCAGCAGTTCTTCACCGCCAAGCACGGCATCCAGCTCTATCGTATCGTCGAAAGCCTCGGGGCGACGGAAGGCGCGCCCATGGCCGGCCAGGCCGACATCATCGTCGATATCACCTCCACCGGCTCGACGCTTGCGGCCAACCACCTGAAAATTCTGACCGACGGCGTGATCCTGAAATCGGAGGCCTGTTTCGTGCGCGCGAAAAAGACCTCGCATGAAGGCGACCCGGTGATCGGCGAAATCCTGGCGGCGATGCGCGGATAAGAGGCAGTGCAAGCCGCTGTTGGCGAAGCCGTGTATCGTCCACCCCTATTTGGTGACGATTGGCTGAAATCGTCATTTTTTTGGTCCGGACGACACTTTTTTGCCATTTTAATGACAAGCATGGTCTTGCGATTTCGATCCGCACTGCACATCTCGCACCTATCCGCAAAACATTTTTCAGGAGCGTCCATGTCACGCTTGTCCGATTTTCCGATCACCCAGAAATGGCCGCCGAAAGACCCGGAAGTCATCCAGCTCTACTCTCTTCCCACTCCCAACGGCGTGAAGGTTTCGATCGCGCTGGAGGAACTTGAACTGCCCTATGAGGCGCATCGCGTGGACTTCGGCACGGACGACCAGATGTCGCCGGAGTTCCTGTCGCTGAACCCCAACAATAAGATCCCGGCGATCATCGACCCCCACGGTCCGGAAGATACGCCGGTCGGCCTGTTCGAGTCCGGCGCGATCCTGCTTTACCTCGCCGAGAAGGCCGGCAAGCTCATCCCCAATGATCCGATCGGCCGCTACGAGGCGATCCAGTGGGTGATGTTCCAGATGGGCGGCATCGGGCCGATGTTCGGACAGTTTGGCCACTTCTACAAATATGCCGCCGACAAGGTCGCCAACAATCCCTATCCGGTCGAGCGCTACAAGAAGGAAGTCCGCCGGTTGCTCGGCGTTCTGGAAGGGCGCCTGCGTGACCGCAAGTTCATCATGGGCGAGGATTATTCGGCCTATTCGATCGCCGATATCGCGATCTTTCCCTGGGTGCGCGGCCTGTCGGTCGGCTACGATGCCGCGGATGTACTGGGCCTTGCCGATTTCAAGTCTGTTTCCGCCTGGGTGGAGCGCTGCTCGGACCGCCCGGCCAGCGTCAAGGGCTTCACGGTTCCCGCCGAAGCCTGAGGCGAGACACAGCATCGCTATGCTTGAGAAGAAGCGCGGTCCCGGCGGTCGCGCTTTTTTGTTGCCTGCGGCGCGGTTTTGTCAGGAACCGTTTCGTCAAGGACGGCGTTTCTTCGTCACAAGAGCAAACACGCTTTCAACACGAGGAGATCTGAACATGACCAAGACACTGGACGACCTGTTTCTCGACACGCTCAAGGACATCTATTTCGCCGAACGCCAGATCGTGAAGGCGCTGCCGAAAATGGCGCGCGCCGCGCAATCCGACGATCTCAAGGAAGCCTTCAAAAACCACCGGGAAGAGACCGAAGGCCAGATCGAGCGCCTGCAGCAGGTTTTCGAACTGCTCGGCAAGCCGGCCCGCGGCAAGACCTGCGAGGCGATCCAGGGCATTATCGAGGAGGGTGAGGAGATCATCGAGGACTTCAAGGATACGCCCGCTCTCGATGCCGGCCTCATCTCCGCCGCGCAGGCCGTGGAACATTACGAGATGGCCCGCTACGGCACGCTGATCGCCTGGGCGAAGCAGCTCGACAAGAAGGACGTTGTCAAGCTTCTGGAGGAGACCTTCGAACAGGAATCGACGGCGGATCTCGAACTTTCCAAGCTTGCCGAGAAATCGCTCAACGCACATGCCAAGGCGGCGTGATCGCGCATCGGCGAACCATGACTACGGAGAGGGCGGCGCGGCCGCCCTTTTCGCGTCCGAGGATCTTTCGAAGGCCGCGACCTCAGAACTTGAAGCCGATGCCGGCCATCAGGCTTGCCTGGCTCAGCTTGCTGTCGGGCAGGCCCGGAATACCCGTTGCCTGGGTGATGATGTCGGTGGAGCCGTAGTCGCTGTAGCTCGCCTTCAGCCGGGCGAACACGTTTTCGCTGATCGCATAGTCGATGCCCGCGCCGAGCGTCCATCCGTTCATGACCTCGTCATAGCTCCTGCCGGTCAGCGAGAAGGAGCCCTCAAGCCTGGTTGCGGTCCAGCCGCCGGAGGCAAAGACCAGAAGGCGGTCGAAGGCATAGCCGACGCTGCCCTCGACGCTCGCCCGCCACTCGGTACCGAAGGTGACGCTCTGGCCGTTGAGAAACGGGTAGGGCGAAACGACGGTGTAGGAATTGTCATTCCAGTTGTAGCCGAATTCGCCATTGATGCCGACGACGACGTTGTTATTGAGCTGATGGCTGTAGCCGGCGAAGACGGCGGCCGCGCCGCCATCGGCGCTTTCAGTCCTGGTGCCGGTGAAGAGGTCGTTCGGCACTTCGCCGGCAAGCCATCCATAACCGCCCTCCGCCCCGAGATAGGCGCCCGACCAGTCGTAGGTCGCGGGCGAAGCCGGGATCGGCGTTGCCATCGGGTCTGCGGCAAGCGCGGCGGTGGCTGTGGTGGCTGCGAGAAGCGCCGGAAGAAATGCTTTCATTGATCGATTGGCCCTGCATGAATGTGAGACGTGGACGCACCGGGGCGTCCGGTGACATGCCGTTCATTGAAGACATGCACCTATGTCCCGCCACGCCTGTTCGCCGCTCCGGTTGAAGCGTCCCGATTTCATCAGGCATCGGTAAAATGCGCAATTTATAAATTAACTTTTGTTCATCTTTTTGGTGCATGCGGCACGTCAGTCGCATTCCGCTTGCGTGGCGACGGCGCAAGCCGGACGCACAAAAAAGGCGCCTCGAAAGGCGCCTTCTCCAAATTTCGACTGGTCGAGCTGGGCGCTCGGCAATCAGGCTTTCGCCTGATTTGATCATGCCGCCAGTTTGGCGCGCTTGCCGCGCCAAACCCCTTGGGATCATGGGCGTGCTATTCTGCAATCAGGCTTTCGCCTGATTTGATCATGCCGCCAGTTTGGCGCGCTTGCCGCGCCAAACCCCTTGGGATCATGGGCGTGCTATTCCGTAATCAGGCTTTCGCCTGATTACATCATGCCGCCCATGCCGCCCATTCCACCCATGCCGCCCATGTCGGGCATGCCGCCGCCGGCCGATTCCTTCTTCGGCGCTTCGGCGATCATGGCCTCCGTGGTGATCAGCAGCGAGGCTACCGAAGCCGCGTTCTGCAGAGCCGTGCGGACAACCTTGACCGGGTCGACGATGCCCATGGCGATCATGTCGCCATATTCGCCGGTCTGGGCGTTGTAGCCATAGTTGTCGTCATTCTTGTCGAGGATCTTGCCGACAACGATCGAGGCTTCGTCACCTGCGTTGGTCGCGATCTGACGAACCAGCGACTGAAGCGCACGGCGAACGATGTTGATGCCGGATTCCTGGTCGTCGTTCTCACCCTTGGAGGTGATCTTCGTGGAGGAGCGCAGAAGAGCAACGCCGCCACCGGGCACGATGCCTTCCTGAACAGCAGCGCGCGTCGCGTTCAGAGCGTCGTCGATGCGGTCCTTCTTTTCCTTCACTTCGACTTCCGTGGAGCCGCCGACGCGGATCACGGCAACGCCGCCAGCGAGCTTGGCAAGACGTTCCTGCAGCTTTTCGCGGTCGTAGTCGGACGTGGTTTCTTCGATCTGGGCCTTGATCTGGGCAACACGGGCTTCGATGTCGGCCTTCTGGCCGGCGCCGTCGACAACCGTGGTGTTTTCCTTGGTGATCGAGACCTTCTTGGCCGTGCCGAGCATGTCGAGGGTAACATTTTCGAGCTTGATGCCGATGTCTTCGGAAATCACCGTGCCGCCTGTCAGGATGGCGAGGTCTTCCAGCATGGCCTTGCGGCGATCGCCGAAGCCAGGCGCCTTGACGGCAGCAATCTTCAGGCCACCGCGCAGCTTGTTGACGACGAGGGTCGCAAGCGCTTCGCCTTCAACGTCTTCAGCAATGATCAGGAGCGGCTTGTTGGACTGAACGACAGCTTCCAGAACCGGCAGGAGAGCCTGAAGGTTGGAGAGCTTCTTTTCGTGCAGCAGGATGTAGCAGTCTTCCAGCTCGGTGATCATCTTCTCGGAGTTGGTCACGAAGTAGGGCGACAGGTAGCCGCGGTCGAACTGCATGCCTTCAACGACTTCGAGTTCGGTTTCGGCGGTCTTGGCTTCTTCAACCGTGATGACGCCTTCATTGCCGACCTTCTGCATGGCAGCGGCAATGTCTTCGCCGATCTGCTTTTCGCCATTGGCGGAGATCGTGCCAACCTGAGCAACTTCCTCAGAGGTGTTGATCTTCTTTGCCTTGGCCTGCAGGTCCTTGACGACTTCGTGGACGGCCATGTCGATGCCGCGCTTCAGATCCATCGGGTTCATCCCGGCAGCAACAGCCTTGTTGCCTTCGCGGATGATCGAGGAAGCGAGAACGGTTGCCGTGGTGGTGCCGTCACCGGCGATGTCGTTGGTCTTCGAAGCAACTTCGCGGACCATCTGGGCGCCCATGTTCTCGAACTTGTCTTCCAGTTCGATTTCCTTGGCAACCGAAACACCATCTTTGGTGATGCGCGGAGCGCCGAAGGACTTTTCGATAACAACATTACGACCCTTGGGGCCGAGTGTGACCTTCACAGCGTCAGCGAGCACGTCAACACCGTGCATCATCTTTTCGCGCGCAGAGCGGCCGAATTTGATTTCTTTAGCAGCCA
>NZ_CFHTCS010000195.1:0-8332 GCF_984369615.1 Martelella sp.
CGATTTCGGGCAGCATATGCTTCGCGAGAGACAGGAGCGCGTTCGTGAGGCAAGCACGGCCGAGGAAGAGGCGATCCTCGCAGAGTTGAGCCCAGGGTATGCAGAAGCTGTCCTCTTCGCATTCCTCACTGGCTGCCGGCGCATGGAGATCCTCGGCCTACGATGGCCGCATGTCGATTTCTTTGGGCGGCAATTTACTGTCTTCGGAAAGGGCGACAAGCGCCGCACTATCCCCATGTCGGACGCGATCTATGATCTGCTGTGGTCGCAGAAGGATCACCACCCGGACGTCGTCTTCACCTACGTGGCACGCCGCACTTTGAAAAAGCGTGGGCTCGTCCGCGGCAAACGGTATCCATTGACAGAAGATGGCCTCAAGACTGCGGCGCGGCGCGCGATCGCGGCAACGGGCATCGAGGACTTTCACTTCCACGACATGCGCCACACCGCGGCGACACGCGTACTCAGAAAATCAAACCTGCGTGTTGCTCAGCGACTACTCGGCCATGCCGATATCCAGACGACGACGAAGTACGCTCACGCGCTGGACGATGATATCCGCGCTGCACTGGAGGCGACATCGAGTCCGGCCCACGAAACGCGAGGTAAGGACAAAAAGGCAGACGGATGACGATCTACAAGCGGGGCGACAGCGAGTGCTATTCCTATGATTTTTGGCTTGACGGGCGGAGGTATTCTGGAAACACCCAAACGGATGACTATGAAGACGCGCGCGCAATTGAGAGCACAATCAAGGCGGAGATCGTCACGATCAGCCCGCTTTGTCGCTCGGTCCTGAAGCGAGCGCGCCGCACCCTGCCGAAGAAGATGCCGGCAGCAGCAGGCTATGTCTATTTCATAAAGAGCAGCCATTTCGTGAAGATTGGGTACTCGAATGAACCCAGCGAGCGGATCAAGAAGATATTCACATCAACGCCGCTCGACTGCGAACTCTTGTTTTGCGTTAAGGGGACCTTGCGCCTTGAACGACAACTGCATAGCGAATTCGCAGCCTGTCACCATCAGAGAGAATGGTTTTTTTATTGCGGGAAACTGAAAGCTTTTCTCACAGAGTTTGAAGCCGCGCAGCGACATTCACTCCCACAGGAATTACCGCAAGATACGTTATAAAAAAATGTAAGTGATTGTTTTATATAGAAGTATTCGAGAAGACGACCCCTTGACCCCCAGTCAAGTGCGCTACCGGGCTGCGCTACACCCCGACCAGCCATAACGGCCCGTCCCCATTAGACTTTCGGGTTTCTGCGCGCAAGAGGGAATTTCGCTTTCCTGAACAAAAACGGAAAAAACGTCCCGAACACTCGGTCGAGAGGCTAGCGCATCGGGCCGAAAATCGAAATCGATTCTCGAAAGGCACGATGCGTAGATTCATTAGGTTAGAGCGTCCTTTGTGCGTGCGAATGGACGCAGGACGCTCCAAAAGCCCCGAGAAAGCCCCCGGCTGCAGGGCCGCCAGAGCAGGTTCGGTCGGTGCAAGGATG
The DNA here is from genome assembly GCF_984369615.1 of Martelella sp. Lineage (NCBI taxonomy): Bacteria > Pseudomonadati > Pseudomonadota > Alphaproteobacteria > Hyphomicrobiales > Aurantimonadaceae > Martelella > Martelella sp. Next base: position 1,503 of record NZ_CFHTCS010000195.1, read on the forward strand.
ACGCGCCTCGAAGAAACGCGCAACCGCTCATCAGAACCGCAACTGACAGGTCTGCCTGTATCCACCCGGCCTCACATCATGGTAACGCCCGCGAACAACCGCTCAGCCACCCTTGAACGGGCAAGCGTCTCAATCCCTTCGCGCGATTGGCGGTGCGCTGACAATTGTCAAATCCGAGCAAAGAACGTCAGTGCAACCTTCACTTGTCGTTCCGGAATACGAAATGCCAGGGAGTCTAGTTTCATGACCATCAGATTGTCGAAGTCCTTGACGGTTCTCGCGATAGCCTTTTTCGCTTCACTTGTGGCGTTCGGGAATATCACGGATTACGGGTCGAACTTTGCGTTTGTTCATCATGTTTTCCTGATGGACACCATTTTTCCCGACTCATCCATCAAGTACCGGGCTATCGAGTCCGAAGCGCTCCATCACGCGGGCTACATCTTCATCATCGCCCTGGAGACCCTCACTGCGCTGTTTTGCTGGATCGGAGGGTTGCGTTTGTTTGCTGCCGTTCGGCGCCCCGCGCAGGTGTTCAACGCCGCCAAGAAATGGGCGGTCGTGGGGCTGACGCTCGGTTTTCTGACCTGGCAGGTCGGCTTTATGTCGATTGGCGGCGAGTGGTTCGGAATGTGGATGTCCGACCAGTGGAACGGCGTATCAAGCGCATTCCGCTTCTTCATCACGATCATCGCCGTGTTGATCTATCTTGTACTGCCTGACACGGATGACGCCGTTTAGCGCCGTGCGTCCATTCGGACGCACAAAGGACGCTCTAACCTATTTTATCTACGCATCGTGCTTTCCGAAAATCAGACCCGATTTTCGGGCCGATGCGCTAGCGCCTCCGCTTTTCCTGGACCGCTTTGGAGCGCGTGCGGCCTTTGAACCGTTGCGCCCGCTCGGCTCAAAGCTCGCTCTGGTAGAACCGTCTTCGCACCCTCGGCCTGAGCGAGCCGGCTTTCACGAGGATCGACCGAATATGCGCGGTCTGCTCATCGGCAGGGCGGTCGAAGGTTTCGGGCGGAATGATGACGCCGCGCTCGGCAGCGCTTTGAATGACGGCGGTGCGGAAAGCGCCTTCGCGCGCCATGAAGGTGCGGAAAGTGTGCTCGTCCAGCGTCAGCAGCGTGCAGTCCGTCACCGCCGTCACCTGGATCGGCCGGCGGCGCTTGGCCAGAACGGCAAACTGGCCGAAGAGGTCACCCTCCGTCAACCTGAGCTTCACCCCGTCGGTAACGACCGTGACCGTGCCGGCGGCGATGAACCAGACCTCGCGGGCGGAGCTTTCCTTCCTGAGGATATGCTGGCCCGGCGCGGCGTAGACGATGCGTATTTTCTTGCGCAGCAGCTTGCGTTCCCGCTCGGTGAAGTCGGCGAAGGCGACGAAGCCCTCCACCGTGACGCGCTTCTGCCGCTTCAGGTCGAGAACCGGACGGCCCTTCAGTTGCGCCCGTCTTTTGTCGATATCCGCGCCAAGAGTCGCGCGCAGTTCGGGGCCTATCAGCCCGTCCTCCACCAGCGCCTCATATTCGCCCTCCTCCAGCTGCAGCGTGGTACGGCGGATCAGCCGCCGCTCGAGTTCTTCCGCATAGCCGGGAAATTGCAGCCTGAGGGTTTCGAGTTCATGGCGCGCTTCCTCAAGGCGGCGGTTGAGCAATTCGTGCAAAAGTTCGCCGACGCGCCGGCCATGGATGCGGCGAATGCGTTCGTCAATGAACAGTTCCAGGCGCGGCAGCACCATGCTGTAGGATACGAGCACATCGAACCGGTCTTCCAAAAGGCTGGCGAGCGGGCGGGCGATGCCGAAATAGTTGTGGAGGAGCGTCGCCACGCGAAAGCGCAGATTCGTGCCATAAACCCGTCGCGAGGCCGCCCGGTAGCCCGCCCGCCCGCCGGTGCGCGTTGCCTCGATAATCATGTCGGCGCCGATCACCAGACGCTCGGCAAGGTCTGCGGAGATGATCTGGTCGCGGTAGCCTTCAAGGATCGAATCGCGCTCGTGCGCAGCCAGCGCGACAAGGCCGAGCGTGATCCGGTCCCGGTCCTGCAGCCGCTCCGTCGCGTCGGTCTCCTCCACGGCCGCATCGACGCGCTCGGCGAAGCGCTTGGCCTCGTCGCGAACGATCTCGCGGGTCAGCCCGAGGTCGCGCGCGGTCTCGGAGACCCGCTCGCGCACGCTCTGCAAGGCGACGGCGATCACCTGGTTGCTGAGCGCGACATCGAGCGGGCTGAGCCTGTCGAGCTTGAGCCGGCGGATGATCCAGCGCAGCGTCGTGCCCTGGACGATCAGGGTGAACAGGGTGAAGCCGGTTGCAATCAGGCCGACCTGGTGCTTGATGTCCTGCGGCACGTAGCGGTTCTCGGTGACCGCCAGTGCCAGCGCCAGCGTGACCGCGCCCCTGAGCCCGCCCCAGAGGATCGCCACGCTGTAGGGCCGTTCCATCTTCGGAGACAGCCTGAAATAGGCGAGGACCGGCAGCACGCCGAACAGGATGAGCGCCCGGGCGACAAGGGCCGCGACCACCACGACGGCGATCAGAAACAGGTCGTAGAGCACAAACTCCGAAAGGAGTTTGGGGATGAGGATGGCGGCGAGAATGAAGATCAGCGAACCGGCCCAATGGGCGATCAGGTCCCAGGTATCGCGCATCTGCAGGTTCAGGGCAGGCGTGAAGCGCGCCGTCATGTGGAGATTGATAGTCAATCCGGCGGCAACCACCGCGATCACGCCGGATGCCGAAAACTGTTCGGCCAGCAGGTATGTCAGCAGCGGCACGGCGACCGATACCGAGATCTGGCCGCGCGGAAAATCCGGCATGCGGGCGATAACCTCGACGGCGAAGCGCCCGGCGGCGATGCCGATCAGGCCGCCGACGCCGGCGATCCAGGGAAAGGTGACAAGCGCGGGACCGAGCCTGGGATTGGCGACATTGACGGTGACGAAGCCCAGGAACAGCGAAAACAAGGCGATCGCCGCCGCATCGTTCAGCAGGCTTTCGCCCTCCACGATGCGCGCCAGCCGCTGGGGAGACGGCGTCGCCTTGAAGATAGAGACGACGGCGGAGGGATCGGTGGTGGAGACGATCGCGCCGACCAGAAGGCAGGCGGCGAGCGGCAGGCCGGCGACCGGATAAAGCGCGAAGCCGACGGCCAGCATGGCGACAAAAACCGCAAGAACCGCCAGCACAAGGATCGGCACCCAGTCATCCAGCATGCGCCGGATATCGATATTGAGCGCCACCTGAAACACGAGCAGCGGCAGGAACACGTTGAGAAAGAAACTCGCCCGTATCGGCAGGTTCAGGATGCCCAGCGCCAGGGGATTGAGTGCATTGGTAAGGCTCGTCTGCCAGAAAAAGGTGGCGGCAATGCCGATGCCGATACCCATGGCGGCAAGGATCACGGAAAAAGGCAGGCGGAGGCGCGCCGCGAGCGGCTCGCTCAGCCCGATGACCGCAAATATGCCCGCGGCAATTGCGACGAGGATCGCAAGCTCCACTCCACACATCCTTTCCCAAACGCCTGGCGCGACGAAGCCGTGGCTCTTCGTCGGCCGGGTTCCATTACCCAAACCCTTGAAGATGTTCAACTTAGCCGAAATCACGCGCGCAAGTCAGCAAGCGTGAACGTTTTTATTCGCGATTGAAGGAATTGTTCTCAGAACACCGCCAGAAAGAAGGCCGCGATCGCGGCAAGGATGACGGCCGCCATGAGCTTGACCCAGAAGCGGGTTCGATTGGCAACCGGCGTCGGCATGCTGCAGGCGGAGCAAACGGCAGGCCCGAAGCGCAGATGATGGTCGCAATATTGGCAGTAGAAAACCCGCATGTCTTTCGCGCCCTCCTGAAAGGCGTCGATGTCGAGCCGATCGCGGCCCGCGCGCGGGCCATTGTCAGGCAGTCTACACTTCGCACAACCAAGAGAGGCATAATGATGCGTCGCAACAAAACTGTACCGCTGTCATTCGTGGCTCTCGGACCTCAGTATGACAGGTAATTGATTATTTTCAAGGTTCATTATTGCGACGCAGCACAACTTTCGGGAGTGGGCGATCGAAAGCCCGGCTTTAGCCGCTGCGCACCGCATGGTGATATTTGCGATAGATCTCATCGAGGTCGACCGTCGGCTGCGGCGTTTCGATCCTCATGTCGACAAGGGTCTTGTGGATGATCTCAGCTGCCGCCAGGTTGCGGAACCATTTCCGGTTGGCCGGCAGCACATACCAGGGCGCATGTTCGGTCGAGCACTTCGACAGCATGTCCTCATAGGCCGCGATGTAGTCATCCCAGCGTTCCCGCTCGGAATAGTCCGAGCCGGAAATCTTCCACTGACGCTCCTTGTCCTCCAGGCGCTTCTCGAACCGGTCGAGCTGTTCATCCTTGGATATATAGAGGAAGAACTTGACGATGCTGACGCCGTTTTCGGAGAGAAACTCCTCGAAATGGTTGATTTGCCGGTAGCGCTTGGACCAGACGCTTTCGGGCACGAGATTGTGGACGCGGGCGACCAAAACGTCCTCGTAATGGGAACGGTTGAAGACGGCGACCTGGCCGAGCGCGGGCGTGCGCTGGTGCACGCGCCAGAGAAAGTCGTGGGCCTTTTCCGTTTCGGTCGGCTGCTTGAAGCTCGCGACATAGGTGCCCTGCGGGTTCATTGCCCGGATCACATGCCAGCACACGCCGTCCTTGCCGGCGGCGTCGATGCCCTGCAGCACGACGAGAAGCGCGTGCTTCTTCTCCGCATAGAGCTTTTCCTGCAGCGGCGTGATCTCGTCGAGCACCGCGTCAAGCGCGGCCTTGCCCTCTTCCTTGTCCTTGATAGTGCCGTGAAAGGACGGGTCGATATCGGCAAGCCGGACCGTGCTTCCGGGCTCGATCCTCAATTTCTCGCGAAAATCCATCGGCAGGCCTCCTGTTGTTGACAAAGACTAACGCATCGATCCGAAAACCGAAATCGATTTTCGGATCGATCCGCTAGCGGAACAGCCGTTCGTTGACCACGTCGATGGACATGGCCCGCCGGGCGCTGCGGTTTTCAAGAACGTGGTCGATGCCGATCCTGACCAGCCCGATGATGAACAGCCAGACAATCAGGTAGACCCAGACGAGACCGATCAGTTTCCACGGAATCTCGGGCACGATAATGCCGAAACCGCACATCAGGACGGCCACCAGCTGGGTGGCGAAAATGGCGATAAGCAGCGGCCGGGCGGGATAGGGCTTTTTCAGGAACCAGTTCTCCTTGCGGCTGACCAGCATCAGAAGATGGCCGCCGGCAACCAGCTGCAGGAACATCATCGACTGCAGATGGGACTGGTCGGTCAGCCCCAGCCCCGCCCAGCGTCCCGGCTCGGAGAGAACCTCCATGCCCATCAGTAACAGGCCGAAGGACTGGACGATCGAGGCAAAGCCGAGAACCGCGGAGACCGACAGAAGATGCGGCATGCGCCACCGGATCGGCTGTTCGGAAACGCTGGTATTGTCATAGGCCACCGTCATGATCGGGATATCGTCGAGAAGCGACATGAGCACGATCATGATCGGCGTCAGCGGCTGGAAACCGAGAAAGATGGTCGAGAGCACCACCAGGAACATGATGTCCATGGTCAGCGCCACGCGATAGATCGTGTAGCTGGTGATCCGTCCGAAGATGCGCCGCGCCTCGTCGATGGCATTCTGGATCACGGAAAGGCCGGGCGCCGTCAGGATCAGCGCCGCAGCGCCGCGCGCCGCATCCGTCGCGCCGGAAACGGCGATGCCGCAATCGGCCTGTTTCAGCGCCGGAGCGTCATTGACGCCGTCGCCGGTCATGGCCACCAGATGGCCGTTCTTCTGGAAGGTCTTGACGATCGCGTATTTGTGCTCGGGAAACACCCGGGCAAAGCCGTCCGCCGTCAGGATCCGGTCGGCGATCGGGCCGGGCACGTTGTCGGGGTCCATATCCTTCGGAAACACCTCCGCCGCCGGCAGGATATTGGTGCCGAGACCGAGCTGGCGCGCCGTCTCCTTGGCAATCGCGGTGTCATCGCCGGTGATCATCTTCACGGAGACGCCCTTGGCGCGGACATTCTCGATCGTCTGCTTCGAATCATCGCGCGGCGGATCGAACATCGGCAGGATGCCGAGCAGCGTCCAGGTCTCGCCGCCGTCATCGGAGCGGGCCACGGCGAGCGCGCGGTACCCCTTGGCGCCAAGTTCGGCGACATGGGCGTCGACCTCATCCGCCACCGCCTTGTCCGCATTGGCCAGGAGAACGATCGCATGCGGCGCGCCCTTCGATGTCAGGAACGCCTTGCCGTCCGCACCGCTGACCGCCGCTTCCGTGCGTTTCGACACCGGGTCGAACGGCGTGAACTTGCCGATGGTGTATCGCTCGAGCACGGCCTTGTCGGCAAGCGCGCCGATCACCGCGCCGTCGATCGCGTCGCCGTCTTCGGCGCGCGAGGCAAGCGCGCCGGCCAGCACGATGTCCTCAGGCGTGGCTCCGCCGACGGGGATCGGATCGCCGAGCGTCAGGATATTCTTCGTCAGCGTGCCGGTCTTGTCGGAGCACAGGATGTCGGCGCCCGCCATCTCGTCGATGGAGGACAGGCGCGAGACGATGGCCTTCTCCTTCGACAGCGCCAGCGCGCCGAGCGCCATGGTGATGGAGAACACAGCCGGCATCGCCACCGGAATCGAGGCCACCAGCAGCACCAGCACGAATTGCAGGATGCCGAGCGCATCGGCGAGACCCCAGTTGTCGGTCTTGACGATGTCGACATAGACCTGGATGGCGACCATGATCATCGCCAGCACGACCGCCACGACGATGAGAAAGTTGCCGAT
>NZ_CFHTCS010000196.1:0-8321 GCF_984369615.1 Martelella sp.
GATAAAGATCAGAAGGATATAGACGAAGAAGAAGAGCCAGATCGGAATGACGTCCAGCGCGCCGGAAAGAGGGGTTGCCAGCGTGTGGAACAGGAACGAACCGATGCCGATGGCGAAGACGAGCGCGATCACCGCGAGTTCTATCAGGGAACGCTCCGCGCGATGCCAGGCCTTCGGCCAGGCGATCGCCGCCGCGATGATGAAGGCAAGGTTGGTGAGCGCGTTGACCGGCTCGTTCCAGAAGCCGGCCGCCGTCCGCTCGCAGTAGAGATCGACGAAATTCTCCATCCCTCAATACGCCTTCATGTCCCACATCTGCCTGAGCGATTGCCGGTAGTTGGGAAATTCGAATTCGTAGCCGAGTTTTTTCAGCTTGGCGTTGCTGACGCGCTTGTTCTCGCCCCAGAACGAGCGCGCCATCGGCGAGAGATCGGCGTCCTCGAAGGCGATTTCCGGCGGCGGTTCGATGCCCATCAGCCGGGCGGCCTCCACGATCACGTCCTGCGGCGGCGAAGGTTCGTTGTCGGTGACATTGAAGATGCCGCCGAAGCCGTGCTCGGCCAGGAAGGCGGTTGCGTAACCGATATCCTCGACCCGGATCCGGTTGAAGACCTGGTTTTCCTTGATGATGCGCTTCTGCGTGCCCTCCATCAACCGGCGGAAGGCATTGCGGCCCGGACCGTAAATGCCGGAAAGCCTCAGGATCGCCACCGGAATGCCGTGCCTCTCGCCTGTTTCCAGCCATTGCCGTTCGACTTCGAGCCGTCGCCTGGAACGCCCCGATGCCGGCCGGCATTCCGACGTTTCGTCTACCCAGGCGCCGTCATGATCGCCATAGACGCCGACCGTGGAGAGATAGCAGACCCACTGCAGCGACGGCAGTTCGAAATGCACCATGCGACGGGCGATGTTCAGGAGAGGGTCGCCATCCTCGCCAGGCGGTATGGCCTGGACGATGTGGGTCGCCTGGCGCAGCTTGCGGGCAAGCGACCGGTCGATGGTTTCGCCGTCGAAGATGAAGGTTTCGATGCCGCACGCGCCAAGCATGGCGGCGTTCTCGGCCGTCCGCGTCGTGCCGGCGACATGATGGCACGCCGGCGCCAGGGCCGAGGCGATCGCGCGACCGGAATAGCCGGCGCCGAAAACAACTAGATGCATAGCACTTCCTCCTCGCGTTCCCATTCGCGGCGAACATCTTCATCAGTGTCATGTAAGCGCGACTTTGCCAATGCGGCAAATTCCGCTTTCGACAGCAGGCGGGCGAGCGCCCACACCGCCATGGCGCGCACCGCCGCGCTGTCGTCGTCAAGAAGCTGGCAGCACTGCCCTGCGAGATGCGGATGACCGCTGTTGCCGGCGGCGATCAGACAGTTGCGGACGAAACGGTCGCGCCCGATCCGCTTGACCGGCGAACCGGAAAAGAATTTTCGGAAGGCGGCATCGTCAAAACGCAGGAACATCGAAAGTTCCGGGGCTTTCAGATCCTCGCGCGCGGCGAGCTTCATCTCTGAGGCGGTCTCGGCGAACTTGTTCCAGGGGCAGGCGGCCAGGCAATCGTCGCAGCCATAGATGCGGTTACCCATGGCGCTTCTGAATGCTTCAGGGATGACGCCGTGATGCTCGATGGTGAGGTAAGAGATGCAGCGCCGGGCATCCAGCCTGTAGGGCGCGGGAAAGGCCTCGGTCGGGCAGACGTCGAGACAGGCGCGGCAGGAGCCGCAGTGATCCTTCTCAGGGCCATCGGGGACCAGTTCCTCGGTGGTGAAGATCGAGCCGAGAAACAGCCAGGAGCCATAGTCGCGGCTCACCAGATTGGTATGCTTGCCCTGCCAGCCGATGCCGGCCTTTTCGGCAAGCGGTTTTTCCATCACCGGCGCTGTGTCGACGAAGACCTTCACATCCGCGCCCGAGCGCGCGGCGAATCGGCCCGCCATCTGCTTCAGCTTGCCCTTGATGACATCGTGATAGTCGCGGTTGCGCGCATAGACGGAGATATTGGCGCGGTCGCGCCGCTCCAGCAGCGGGCGAGGGTCCTCGTCCGGTCCGTAGTTCATGGCCAGCATGATGACGGAGCGGGCCTCGGGCCAGAGGCTGAGAGGGGAGGAACGCCGTTCAAGCGTCTCTTCCATCCATGCCATTTCGCCGTGATATCCCTTTTCGACGAAATCCCTCAACGCTGCGGCAGATTCCGGCAGGTCCTCGGCGCGCGCGATCCGGCAGGCATCGAAGCCGATCGCCCGGGCTTCGTCCTTCAGGAAGCGTTTCAGTCTGTCCTGGCGTTCAGCCATTGATCCACCGCTCATATTCCGCCGTTCTGATAAACGTGGCGTCTTGCGGCTCAAAAATCCAGATCGGCGTAATGGGAAACCGGAACGACCCCGCGCACGCGGTCGGCCAGAAGCGCACGGAAGGCGGGCCGTGATTTCAGCCGCTGGTACCATTCCTTGGCCGCGGGCGCCTCGTCCCAGTTGATCTCGCCCAGATAGTCGAGGGCCGAAATGGCGCCGCCGGCGGAAAGGTCGGCATAGCTCATACGCTTGCCCGCAAGCCAGCCGCGGTTGCCGGCAAGCCAGGCCAGGTACTTCATGTGCTGGCGGATATTGGCGCGCGCAGCCCGCAGGATGCGCGAATCGGGCGCGCCCCCGCCATGCTCGCTCCCCATCTGCAGCTTGTAGACCCGTTCGCGGCAGAGCGGATAGGTCACGTCCTGTTCAAGCTTCAACAGGAACCATTCGGTCAGCCGGCGGATCTCGGCACGCTGGAAGGGTTCCTCGGCCAGAAGCCTGCGCTCGCGCTGCAGCACGCCATGGGTTTCGTCCATGAATTCGGCGATGACGAAGGGCCCGCACAGCGCGCGCATATTGTCATCGACATAGACCGGCAGCGTTCCGGCCGGATTGGCGGTGAGAAAGGCCTTGCGTTTTTCCCAGGGCCGTTCCTCGATCAGGTCGACGTCGAAAGCATATTCGCCGATGACCAGGCGAATGAAACGCGATGCGGCGGACATGGGGTGATGGTAGAGCGTAGACATCTGGCTTTCGTCGCATGGAACGGGTCGCGGTCATGCCCCGATCCGGTTTTCAGGCGCGGACAAGAGGTTTGGCGCGGTCGTTCGTTCGTGTTCGAGTGGGCCTATCCTAACGCCGAAGGATTAACGATGGGTGACCTTCTAGGCGCCGCCGCCGGGACTGATCACGCCAAGGGTCAGGAGCACGAGCAGCGCGCCGCCGAGGATCACGCGATAATAGACGAAAGGCATGTAATTGCGGGTGGAAACGAGCTTGAGGAAGAACACGATCACCGCATAGCCGACGACGAAGGCAATCAGGGTCGCAAGCGCTGTCGCGCCCCAGCCGACCGGATTGTCTTCGCCGATGCTCTTGAACAACTGGTAGAAGCCGGACCCGAAAACGGCCGGGACGGCCAGAAGGAAGGAATAGCGCGCCGCCGCTTCACGGGTATAGCCGAGCAGCAGGCCGGCGCTGATCGTGCCGCCCGAGCGCGAGACGCCGGGAATCAGCGCCATGGCCTGGGCAAAACCGTAAAGAATGCCGTCGCGCCAGGAAAGCTTGTCGAGCGTGACCTTCTTGGCACCCACCTTGTCGGCATAGCCCATGATCAGGCCGAAGACGATCAGCATGGTGGCGGTGATATAGAGGTTGCGCAGCGAATGCTCGATCTGGTCCTTGAAGAGCAGGCCGAGAACGACGATCGGTACGGAGCCGATGATGATCAGCCAGCCCATGCGCACGTCTGCCGGAGAATGGCGTCCGGGATAGTCGCCGAGCTTCAGGTTCTTGGCCAGCCAGGCGCTGGCAATGCGCATGATGTCGGACCAGAAATAGACGAGAACCGCCGTTTCGGTGCCGATCTGGGTGATCGCCGTAAATGCCGCGCCGGGATCCGCGCCCGAAGGCAGGAACTCGCCGGCAATGCGCAGATGCGCGCTCGAGGAAATGGGAAGAAATTCCGTGAGGCCCTGCAACAGGCCGAGAAAGGCGGCTTCGATCCAACCGATATCCATGCGCTTGAAAAATCCCTGCTCACTGAAAGACTGTCATTGAAAACGCGATCTTGAAAAACAGGCGGTCCGTCCGTCAAAACCGGTTCGAAGGCCGCCAGGCATTAGTAGCCGAACAGGGCGCTATTGGGAAGCTGTGTGGCGCCGGCGGACGCTAATGGTGACTTTCCTTACCGGAGATTGAAACGCCGTTGCTTGCCAATATGCAAAGAGCGCGTATCCTGCCTTTCAAAGGGTCACACTGAGGAGCAGGGGATCAAAATGACAGAGACAGGTTATGTCGGCAGAGAGCACCGCAATGTGGGTTTCGGTGAGGCTCTCCGGCTTGGTTTCAGCAATTACGCATTGTTTCGCGGGCGATCATCACGCGGCGCCTTCTGGTTCTGGGTACTCGGGACCGCGATCGTCAGCGTGATTTTGTCCGGCATCGACTATGCCCTTTTCGGAAGTTCGCAGCCGGGCTTTCTTGGCGGTATCTGGAGCCTTGCCATCCTGGTGCCGAATATTGCGGTTGCCGCGCGCCGTCTGCATGATGTCAACCACAGTGGTTGGTGGCTGCTTCTTGTCCTCACCGGCATCGGCATCCTGCTGCTGCTTTTCTGGTACGTCCAGCCGGGGCAGGCGCAGACCAATGATTTTGGTCCCGACGTCGAAGCCGGGAAGGGCTGAGGCGCAGCGTATTTGCAAGTAAGGCGCGTTTGAAGGCGGATGTCTTCGAACGGGCTCACGGCCGTTCACCGGACTGTGATCGCAGGCGGGTCATCTGCGTGGCGTGAGGCCCTTTGCGTTTACCATTCGGTAACCATCTTTCTCCAGAATCACGCGCGAGAAGGAGACGTCCGATGTCCAGGTTCCGACTGCTCAATGCCGTCCGCGTCGTCTGCGCGCTTGCCGCCTTCATGCTTGCCTTTGCGGCGGGCGCGGGGGTTTCCAGCGTGGCCAACGCCTATGACCGCGGCCAGGTTGACCGCCAGTTCCGGAACTGGCTGGCGACCGACATGCGCAGCGCCGCCCTGCGCTCGGGCGTTTCGGCGAATACCTATGACCGCGTCACGCAGGGGCTTTCGATCAACTGGTCGCTGCCCGATCTCGTGCCGCCCGGCACGATGCCGCCGCAAAAGCGCGCGCAGACCCAGCCGGAATTCTCCGAGCCGGGGCCTTATTTCTCCGAGAACAATCTGAACTATCTCGCCGTCAAGGGGCGTCAGCTTTACAATCAGTACAAACCGGTTCTCGACCGGATCGAGGCGCGCTACGGCGTGCCGGGGCGGATCGTGCTTGCCATCTGGGGCCGGGAGATGGGCTACGGTGCGGCGGAGGAAAAATACGACATTCTCCAGGTGCTCGGCACCAAGGCCTTCATGACCGGCTCGCGCCAGGAGATGTTCCAGCGCGAGTTCATTGCAGCGCTCCAGATCATCCAGAGCGGCGCGGCTCCACTCGACAAGCGCAAGGCCTCCTGGGCCGGCGCTTTCGGCCAGCCGCAGCTGATGCCGTCGAACTTCCAGAACTATGCGGTTGATTTTGACGGCGACGGCGTCATCGATGTCTGGGATTCGGTGCCGGATTCGCTTGCGACCATCGCCAAGCATCTCGCCAGCGACGGTTGGGAGCGCGGCCGTGACTGGGGCTATGAAACCGTCATTCCCGACAATGTCTCCTGTGCGCAGGAAGGGCCGGACAATGCCCGGTCGATCTCGGCCTGGGTCAAGCAGGGCATCGCCCGCGTCCAGGGCAAGAGCTTTCCGGCGGACGAATTGCGCAAACCCGGCATGATGCTGGTGCCGCAGGGCCGTTACGGGCCGGAATTCATCGTCACGCCGAATTTCTACGTGCTGAAGAAATACAACAATTCCGATCTCTACGCCCTCTTCGTCGGCAACCTCGCCGATCGCATCCAGTACGGCATGGGCGCTTTCGTTCAGCCCTGGCAGCGCACCGGCACGCTTCTGCGCTCCGATGTCGCGGCCATGCAGAAGAAGCTGATGGGCATGGGCTACGACACCGGCGGCGCCGACGGCCTCGTCGGCTATAAGACCCGCCGCTCCATCGGCGACTGGCAGATGCGCAACCGTGTGAGCCAGACCTGCTGGCCGACGCCTGAGTTGAAGAACGAATTGCTGCGGTAGCCCGGTTTCTCCGGGCACCATTATCAGTGATGCTGGTGATGCATGTGGTAGGGGCGGTTGAACACCTCGTCGCGCGGCGGGATCGCCTGCCGCTCGATCATGCGGCGAACCTCCGGCCTTCCCTCGCCGCGATGCAGTTCGCGGATGCGGTCCAGGTTTTCGGCGTCGGCGACGGTGCGGCGCTGGTTGTGGCGCACGTAATCCACCCAGGTCGGCGCGTGGTAGGTCTCGATCCACACCTCCGGATCGGCGATATCGCGCATCAGCGCCCATTTGCGCGCGCCGTCGCGCTTGCGGATGCGGCGCCGCTCGATCATCAACCGCAGGAACTCCTCCGTGTCGTCCGGGCTGATGATAAAGCGGGTCTCGACCACGATGGGACCGCTGCGGGCCAGCATGTCGACCTTGGTTTCGGGCGTCTGGAAGCGGTTCAGAGGGTCTAGATTGAGGCTTTCAAGCGCGGGCATCTTCAGGAACAGGCCGATCGCCGCGCCAAGCGCCATCACGCCGGCGGCGGCGACGAAGGCAAGCGTGATCGAATAGTTCTCGGCCACCTGGCCCCAGAGCCAGCTGCCGAGCGCCATGCCGCCGAAGGAGGCGGTCTGGTAGAGGGACAGCGCCCGGCCGACCACCCAGCGCGGGGTTGTGAGTTGCACCACCGTGTTGAACAGCGAAAGCGTGAGGACCCAGCAGGCCCCCGCGAAAAGCAGGGCGACACAGTCGAGCACGAGCGAGGTCGACAGGCCGATCGCGACGGCGCTTGCCGCGAAGATCAGAAAGGAGACGGCGACGATCGCCTCGTTTGAAAGGCGGGCGCGGGCATGCGCGTTGGCAAAGGCGCCGCCGATCGCGCCGATGCCGAAGGCGCCGAGCATGATGCCGAAGGTCTGCGGCCCGCCGGCGATCACGTCGCGGGCGACGACCGGCAGAAGCGCCAGCACCGAAACCGAGGCAAGACCGAAGATAAAGGCGCGCAGCAACACTTTCAGGATGTTCGGCGACATCACGACATAGCGCAGGCCCGCGCCGATGGCCGTCGTCATCTTCTCGCGCGGCAACGGGCTTTCCGGGCGGCGGAATTTCCATCGGTAGACGACGGTGAGAAGGCCGAGATAGGAAAAGGCGTTGACCGTGAAGGCGGCCGCCCCGCCGCCGATGGCCACGATGGTGCCGCCGATGGCCGGGCCGAGGCTGCGGGTGATGTTGAAGCCGACGGAGTTGAGCGTGACCGCGCCGGGCAGGTCCGAACGCGGCACCATATCGCCGACGGAGGCCTGCCAGGAGGGGTTGTTGAGCGCGTTGCCGCAGCCGATCAGGAACGTGAAGGCGAGCAGCAGCCACGGCGTGATCAGTCCGCTGATGGCGACGATCGCCAGGAGCACGGAAACCGTGAACATGAATGCCTGGGCCGAGAGAATCACCCTGCGGCGGTCGAAGCCGTCGGCGATCGCGCCTGCCAGAAGCGCAAACAGCATCACCGGCAGCGTCGTTGACGCCTGGACCAGGGCCACCATGCTTTCCGAAGCGGAAATCGACGTCATCATCCACGCTGCGCCGACATTCTGGATCATGCTGCCGAGATTGGAGGCAACCGAGGCGAGCCAGATATAGCGGAAGGTCGGATGAGAAAAGGGCGCGAAGAGTGATTTCGGGTCTGGCGCGGGCTGCATCAATGTTCTCTGTTTTCAAATGCCGGGCATCGGCCGGGCGTCTCCGGCAGTGCACTATAGGCCCTTGCGGTGTCGCTTGCCTATATGCACTGCAGCGGTCCCGGTCCGGCACCATGGCGATAAAACTTGCAATTTGCGCGGCAAGGGATTATTTACGGCTGAAATTCTTGATCGTCAGATGAAGAGTGGGGCCTCGCGGACCCGCTCTTTTTTGTTTGGCGCGGGAGGCGGTCGCGGCCGCCGGGAGCAACTTTTGACAGATTTGACACAGATGGCGGACAAAGCAAGAGAAGAGCGGCTGATCGTGGAAACGGGCATCGACAAGAAGATCGCCGACATGATCGAGCCCGTTCTGGAAGATATCGGCTTCAAGCTCGTGCGCGTCAGGCTTTCCGGCCAGAACGGACTGACGCTGCAGATCATGGCCGAGCGTTTCGACGGCACCATGACGGTGGAGGATTGCGAGGAGGTCTCGCAGGCCGTTTCGCCGGTGCTCGATGT
>NZ_CFHTCS010000197.1:0-8282 GCF_984369615.1 Martelella sp.
GCAGCGAATAGAGCATGCCGTCATGGCCCATGGCGATGCCGTCATCGACGGCGATAGTGTTGAACTCCTTGGCAACGCCGCCGGCCGCCTCGATCTCGCGGGCGACAAGCTGGCCGAGATCCTTCAGGTGCACGTGACCCGGCACGAACTGGGTGAACGAATTGACGACGGCGATGATCGGCTTGCCGAAATCGCCTTCCTTCATGCCGGTCGCGCGCCAGAGACCGCGCGCGCCGGCCATGTTGCGTCCATGGGTCGTCGTTCTGGAACGATAGGCTGGCATGGGTCTTCCTTTCCAAAAATTTCGGGCGTCGGTACGGGAGCTCCTCTTCTCCGTACAGCCCTTTTCGGGCGAAAATCCGCCGTATTGAGTGTGTCGTAACGCAATTCACGAGGCCTGTCACTATCGCTTGGGGCGAAAATGGTACTCTCCGGTACGGTTGTGTGCGACCTGACAATCTGCTTTCAACGGCCCATATTTCGTGCGAAAGTTCCGGTTGAGAGGCCTATCTTAAGAAGCTTGGGAGCGGGCGATGAAGCGAGATTCGATCACTGTGCAGGCTGTATGGGATGACGAGGCTCATGTTTGGGTTGCAAGCAGCACGGATATTGACGGGCTTGCCGTTGAAGCGGAAACGGTGGAACAGCTTCGCATCAAGGTGGTCGATGCCATCTCCGATCTTATCGAATTGAACGGACTGGCTTTTGACGCGAGAGAAATTTCCGTCCACATCCTGGCTGATCACATGGCAAAAGTGCCCAACCCAAGCTTCTAGCGCGTTATGGCGGGCTATCTGCGTGAACTCAAAAGGCTTCTGACCGAGGCCGGATGCGAATACATCCGGCCCGGAAAAGGCGATCATGAGATCTGGCGCAGCCCGATCTCCACCCGGCACTTCACGGTCGACAGCGGCACGAAGTCCCGCCATACGGCAAACGAGACGCTGAAGCAGGCAGGCCTTCCAAAGGCCTTCTGACCTCCCATGCACCGCACGCCTCTCACGCCCCGTACACGAAAATGTGGTTCAGATGTTTGTTGTGAAGGGGGAAACTATAGGCGATCTTCCGACGTATAGCGTCATGAATGCCAATTCGGGAGGCTGAGATCATGCCAGCATACAAACCGCCGCACATTCCGGCCTCTGAGATCACGCCGGAGCACGTATACCTGAAGCGCCGCACGCTTCTGGCCGCGGGCCTTGCCGCCGGCGCCACCTTCGTCACGGGCGCGGGCAGCGGCGAGGCGAACGCGGCGACGCTCACCCAGGGAGAGGCGCTGAAGACGGTGCCCGGCCCCTTCCCAAAGCCGAAGCGCGCGGAAACGAGCTTCGAGGACGTGACCAACTACAATAATTTCTACGAGTTCGGCACCGGCAAGGCCGATCCGTCCAGGAATTCCGGCAAATTCCAGCCCTATCCCTGGACCTTCGAGATCGGCGGCATGGTGCAGAAACCGCAGACCGTCGATATCGACACGCTGCTGACGACGTTTCCGCTGGAAGAGCGCGTCTACCGCATGCGCTGCGTCGAAGCCTGGTCGATGGTCATTCCCTGGGTCGGCATTCCGCTGAAATCGATCCTCGACATGGCGGAGCCGACGGGCTCGGCCAAATATGTCGCGTTTGAAGGCGTGGTGCGGCCAAAGGAAATGCCCGGCCAGAGCGGCTTCGGCCAGCCCATGCCCTGGCCCTATGTGGAGGGCCTCAGGCTCGACGAGGCCAACCACCCGCTCACCATCATCGCCGTCGGGCTCTATGGCAAGACGCTTTTGAACCAGAACGGCGCGCCGATGCGGCTCGTGGTGCCGTGGAAATACGGCTTCAAGGGCATCAAGTCGATCACCAAGATCACGCTCACGGACAAACAGCCGCCCAACAGCTGGAACCTGCTGCAGCCGAGCGAATACGGCTTCTATGCCAATGTGAACCCGAACGTGCCGCATCCGCGCTGGAGCCAGGCGACCGAGCGCGTCATCGGCGAGGATGGCGGCCTCTTCGGCGGCGGCAAGCGCATCGATACACTGATGTTCAACGGTTACGGCGACGAGGTGGCAAGCCTTTACGCCGGCATGGACCTTGCGAAATATTACTGATCCGGCGGCGCAGAACATGGCTCAGAAACCTGCGAGGAAATCCGGCGCCGCCTGGTGGCGCCCCGCCTCTGTCTGGGCGCTCTATGCCGTCGGGCTTCTCCCGGCCGTCTGGTATTTCTGGCTCGGCGCGACCAACAATCTCGGCGTCGATCCGGTCAAGACCTTCGAGCACCTGCTCGGCATCTGGGCGCTGCGCTTCATCCTGCTGACGCTCTGCGTCACGCCGCTGCGCGATCTCGCCGGCATCAACCTCCTGCGCTACCGGCGTGCGCTCGGCCTGCTCGGCTTCTATTATGTGTGCTTTCATTTCCTGGTCTATCTGGTGCTCGACCAGCAGATGAACCTCTCCGTCGTCGTGGAAGACGTGATCAAGCGGCCGTTCATCACCTTCGGCATGATCGCGCTCGTGCTCCTCATCCCGCTGGCGCTGACCTCCAACAATTGGGCGATCCGAACCCTGAAGCAGAACTGGATCCGCCTGCACAGGCTGGTCTATGTCATCGCCGCGCTCGGCACGCTGCACTTCGCCATGGGCCGCAAGGTGATCGGCCCGGAGATCATGTTCTACATCGCCGTCTGCGTGCTCCTCCTCGGCTATCGCCTCATCCGCCCGAAGCTGATGGAGCGCAAGCGCGCGCGGAAGAAGGCGGCGCGGATGCAGGCGGGCCTCAATCATGCGAAGTGATTTCCAATGACCGTCATTCTGATCGGCGGCACATCCCATGCCGGAAAATCGAGCCTTGCAGCGCGCATAGCCGGCAAGAGAGGCTGGACGCAGCAATCGACCGATATGCTTGCCCGCCATCCGGGGCGGCCGTGGCCCGAACCCCGCCCCGAGATTGCCGAGTTCTACAGCCAGCTCTCGCCGGATACAGCGCATTGGCTGCTGCTCGCACACCACGAGAACATGCGACCGATGATCGGGCGGGTCATTGGCGATGCACGCTCGCGAGGGCGGAACCTCGTGCTCGAAGGCTCGGCATTGAGGCCGGAATATATGGCCGACTGGGCGAGCGAGACTGTGCATTGTCTGTTCCTGCATGCAGAACCCGATCACATTGCCGAACGGATTTATGCGAACAGTCGCTACCACGAACAAGCCGGAAGCCAGCGTGCCCTGATCGACGCCTTCATCACCCGCTCGCTGATCGACAACAATGCCGGGCTCGAAAGCGCCCGCAAGCACGGCATCAGAATCGTGTCGGCCACGACAGACGAGGCAGCAACCGAACTTCTTGCAGGCCTCGCACCCTGAAACCGTTCGGACGGAGAACCACCCCATCGGGGCCAGACAGTCCGCGTCATGCTTTCGCCGTATAGAGACCCCTATTTTGCGGAGCGTTCCCGCAAACCGCAACAAAGGCCTCACGTGAACACAGCCTCGCCGCCATTCATCGGTTCACTCGATACCTGGCTCATGGACATCTGTCCCGTGCCAGGACTTACGGGCATCCGCCGCTTTGCCGTCGAGTTCCTGTTCTTCGGCCTCAAGGAGGCGCGGGCCTGCCTGTTTGCCGGCCTGTTCTTCGTTTCGATCTTCATCGTGCCGCGCGAAGGCGTCCTGGGACTGCCGCGCTATGACGTGCTGCTGGTCATCGCGCTTTCGATCCAGTTTTCCATGATCCGGCTCGGGCTGGAGACCTGGGACGAATTCCGGGCGATCTGCCTGTTTCACATCGTCGGCTTCGCGCTTGAAGTGTTCAAGACGTCCGGCGCGATCCAGTCCTGGTCCTATCCGGACTTCGCCTATACCAAGCTTTTCGGCGTGCCGATGTTTTCCGGCTTCATGTACGCCGCCGTCGGCAGCTATATCATCCAGGCCTGGCGCATCCTTCAGGTGCGCATCCTGCACCACCCGCCCTACTGGATGGCGGCGCTCGTGGCGCTGCTGATCTATGCCAATTTCTTCACCCATCATTTCATCGGCGATTATCGCTGGTATATCGCGGCGCTTGCGATCGGGCTTTAGCGCGGTCAACGGTCGTCTTCCGCCCCTATGACCGGGACCGGAAAATGCCGATGCTGCTCGCCTTCATCCTCATCGGCTTCTTCATCTGGCTTGCGGAAAACATCTCGACCTTCTTCGCCATCTGGCAATATCCGGACCAGATCGGCGCCTGGTCGACCGTGCATCTCGGCAAATGGAGTTCATGGACGCTTCTGGTGATCATGACCTTCACCATCGTCGTCTCGCTGAAGCATATCCGGGAGAGCATCCACATTCCGCGCTGACGCCTGAGCGGCGGTCCGGACGTCAAACTCAAAAAGCGATCTTCGCGTCGAGGGCCGAAAACGGCTGAACGGCCGACAGCAGCGCTTTCGCCTGGTCGGCGTCGCGGTGCATCTGGGCGACGAGGGCCTCCAGCCCGTTGAACTTCAACTCGTCGCGCAAGCGCCCGAAGAGAGAGACGGAACCGGTCTCGCCGTAGAGATCGCCCTTGAAATCGAAGATATAGGTCTCCAGCAGCGGCCGTCCGTCTTCCACCACGGTCGGGCGGCGGCCGAAGCTTGCCACCCCGTCATGCAGCGTGCCGTCCGGACGGCGGTAACGCACGGCATAAATGCCGGGGCGAAGCTTGGCGTCGGGATCGAACGCCATGTTGGCCGTCGGAAAGCCGAGCGTGCGGCCGAGTTTTTCGCCATGGATCACCTCGCCGGTAACCGTGTAGCGATAGCCGAGCAGGCCTGACGCCTCCACCACCTTGCCGCGGGTCAGAAGGTCTCGGACGCGGCTGGAGGAGACGACCTCGGCATTCTCGTCGCGGAAGGCATCCATCAGCGTCACGCCGAAGCCGTGGCGCTTGCCGGCCTGCATCAGATAGGCCGGCCCGCCCTCGCGGTTGCGGCCGAAATGGAAATCGAAGCCGGTGACGACCTCGCTCGCCGCCAGCCAGTCGAGCAGCACCGTGGTGACGAATTCTTCCGGCGAGCGCTGCGAAAAGGTTCGGTCGAAGGGATATTCGATGACCGCGTGATAGCCCATCGCCTCAAGCAGGCGCGCCTTCATCGGCGCCGGCGTCAGCCTGAAGACCGGCGCCTTGGGGTTGAACACCGTGCGCGGATGCGGTTCGAAGGTCAGCACCAGCGCCGGCACGCCCCGCTCCTCGGCAAGCGAGAGCGCGCGCCCCAGCACGCTTTGATGACCGCGATGCACGCCGTCGAAATTGCCGATGGCCACCACCCCGCCCTTCAGTGCGGACGGCAGGGGTTCGCGAAACTCGTTGCGGTGAAATACGGTCATGTTCAGCTTCCAGATGAATGCGGCCGACCTCAGGCGAGATCGGGCATCCAGTATTTCGGCTCTGCGTTCCGCTCCGTCAAGAACCGATTGAGCGACGCTTCGTCAACCTTTCCGTCGACCGTGTAGTCGCCGGCGTGAATGCCCTCGGCGATGAACAGGAGGTCGAGACCGTAGTCGAGCGCGCCCTTCACATCCGTCGGCATGCCGTCGCCGATGGCAAGGACGCGGGTCTTGTCGACTTCGCCGACCAGCGAACGGGCCGTCGCCATCGCCGCCTCGTAGATCGGCGTGTGCGGCTTGCCGGCAATGCGGGTCTCGCCACCGAGCTCTTCATAAAGGGCGGCAAGCGCGCCGGCGCAGGGGATCAGCCGGTCGCCGCGGGTGACGACAAGGTCCGGGTTGGCGCAGATCAGCGGCGCGGCGCGCTGCTGAAAGCCGACGAGCATGGCGCGGTAGTCTTCCGGGGTCTCGGTCTCGTCATCGAAGAAGCCGGTGCACAAAATGCCCTCGGCCTCCCCTTCGCCCACCAGCGCCGCGCCGGTTCCGTCGATCAGGCCGGTGTCGCGCTTCGGGCCGAGATGGAAGAGCTTGCGCGGCCCTTCGGCGACGAGCGTCTTCGTCACGTCGCCGGAGGTGACGATCGCGTCATAGCTTTCATCATAGACTTCAAGGACCGCCAGTTGCTTGACGACGGCGGGGGAAAGCCGGGGCGAATTGGTGAGCAGGATCACTGTCTTGCCGGCGGCGCGCGCATCCTTCAGCGCCTGCCGGGCCGCCGGAAAGGCCGCAACCCCGTTGTGGAGCACGCCCCAGACGTCGCAGAGCACGATGTCGTAATCGGCATAGAGCGCGCTGAGGGCGGGGATCGAACGGGGCATGGCGTGTCCTTTTGGCTTCGGGAGGGGGATACGGGCGGGTTTTGAGGCCCTAATGGTCATAACCAGCTGCCAATGGCAAGCCCCGCAAGCCCCGCGCCCAAGAGAAGCGGCACAACGCCGATGCGGAACGCGAAGAGCGCAATGGCGGCGAGAAGGCTCAACAGCAGCGACCAGACATGCAGGCTCGACCACACCGGCCAGACCGGACCGGCATCAACGAGGGGCGGCAGCGCGAAGAGTTCGACGCGTCCGACGTGATCGAACATCACATGCAGCGCGAACCAGAACGACAGGTTGGCGATGACCCCGACGATCGCCGCGCCGATGCCGGCCATGGCGCCCGAAAGCGCCGGGTTCTTTCTCAGATCTTCGATGAACGGCGCGCCGGCGAAGATGAAGACGAAGCTCGGCACGAAGATCGCCCATGCCGTGAGGAAAGCGCCGATCATGCCCGAGATGAGGGGCGCGGCAAAGACCGGCGCGGCATAGGCGCCGAGAAAGCCGACGAAACAGAGCACGAGAACCAGCGGCCCCGGCGTGGTCTCCGCCAGCGCCAGCCCGTCGAGCATTTCGGCGGGCGTCAGCCAGTGATAGGTCGTCACCGCCTCCTGCGCCACATAGGAGAGCACGGCATAGGCCCCGCCGAAGGAAAACAGCGCCACCTTGACGAAGAAGCCGAAAATGTCACTGAGCGTCCCGGCTCCGCCGAGGAGGGCCAGAATACCGAGAGGCAGCAGCCAGACGAATGTCCATACGGCAATCGTGGCGATCGCGCGCAGGCCCTTCTTCTGCCGCGCCGGTGCGGGCTCTTCGTCTTCCGCGCCCGGATCTGCACTGCTGCGCATGAGAAAATAGCCGCCAAAGCCGGCGGCAAGCACGACGAGCGGAAAGGCAACCCCGAAAACGAACAACGCCACGAAGGCAATGACGGCGAAAGCCACCGAGACCGGCCCCTTCAGCGACTTCCGCCCCATGCGCCAGAGCGCCTGGATGACGATGGCAAGGACCGCCGCCTTCAGCCCGGTGAATACCGCCTCGAGCCAGGTCGTATCGGCAAGGGCGGCGTAGAAAGCGGCAAGCCCGATAATGACGACAAGGCCCGGCACCACGAACAGCAGGCCCGCCGCCACGCCGCCGCGCGCGCCGTGAAGCAACCAGCCGATATAGGTCGCAAGCTGCTGCGCCTCCGGGCCGGGCAGCAGCATGCAGTAGTTCAGCGCGTGCAGGTAGCGGTCTTCCTTCAGCCAGCGCTTTTCCTCGACCACGATCCGGTGCATCAGCGCGATCTGGCCGGCCGGACCGCCAAAGGACAGACAGCCGATGCGGGCAAACACCGCGACCAGTTCGGAAAAGCTCGGTTTTTTATCCTGAACGGCGTTCTCCGTCACAATCTCCTCGCATTCCGGGCGGAAATCATCGGCCAAGGGTTATCGGCCGGAGATAAAACCTGTATGAAGGCCCCATTCAGGCCGCGCGCGCCTCTCCCGGCAAACGAAAAAAATCTTTTCGCCGATTTCTTGACACGCCGCACCCCACCTCCTAAATCTCCGTCATTAGCACTCACCCAGTGAGAGTGCTAACACTTATCCAGGTGGCCGCGTCAAGCGGCTGCGAATGTCATTTGATCGAGGGTACAGACAATGGCAAGCATTTCTTTCCGCCCCCTGCACGACCGCGTCGTCGTACGTCGCGTTGAGTCCGAGGAAAAGACCAAGGGTGGCATCATCATCCCCGACACCGCCAAGGAAAAGCCGCAGGAAGGCGAAATCGTCGCCGTCGGTTCCGGCGCTCGTGACGACAGCGGCAATGTTGTCGCGCTCGACGTCAAGGTCGGCGACCGGGTTCTGTTCGGCAAGTGGTCGGGCACCGAAGTCAAGCTCGACGGCGAAGACCTTCTGATCATGAAGGAAGCCGACATCATGGGCATCGTCGCTTAATCAGGCGCCTCCCACGATCCACCTTTCCAACCAGCCGGGCATATGCCCATAAGGTTTTGATAAACCAGGAGTTTTCAAATGGCTGCTAAAGAAATCAAATTCGGCCGCTCTGCGCGCGAAAAGATGATGCACGG
>NZ_CFHTCS010000198.1:0-8246 GCF_984369615.1 Martelella sp.
GCCAACTCGCGTGCCGGCCCTGCCTGCTCGCCCCGGAGCGCACTTGCTCACTGGTGGGCTGGGAGGCCTCGGCCTGCTCACAGCTCGATTACTCATCGATCGCGGCGCTCAGCAGATTGTGCTCTCCTCGCGCAGCGATCGCATCCAGCCGGGGAGCCAAGGCGACTGGGATCGGCTCGCCAGCGCGCTCGCCGAACGCCGCAGCTGAGAAACCCGGGTCGCCCATACCCCGAGCCGAAATTCGGCATCGGCGCATTTTCGCCTTGTTTGGAAACAATACTGACAATCGAAAGAACAAGTCTTGAACGCAATAAAGAGCATTTCCATATAGCTTCTGTCGGCAGATTTTATGCCGTAACAAAGCGAGGAAAACTTGAGATGAACGAGACCGCATTGCTGCGTCCGGCGTGGACGCCACTTACGATTGCCCTGATGGTGATCGGCTTTGTCGTCTTCTGGCCGCTGGGCCTGGTCATGCTTGCATACATCATCTGGGGCGACCGGCTGAACATGACGAAGGGCGAGTGGAAACGCTCTGCCGAACGGGCTTTCGGATCCTGCAGGCGCAACATGCGCAATGCGGACACGACCATGCATTCGACCGGCAATGCCGCTTTCGATGAATGGCGCCGCAGCGAGATGGACCGGATCGAGGCCGAGCGCCGCAAGCTTGACGAGATGCGCGCCGAATTCGACCGCTATACCGATGAGCTGCGCAGGGCGCGCGACCGGGAGGAATTCGACCGGTTCATGCGCGAGCGTGGTGGAAATTTCAATGCCTCCGGGTCGAACCCTGCGCCCGAAGCATAAGAGAAAATGACCTCCGATATCTTCCGGCATCGCCCTTTCCCCCAGGGTGGTGCCGTTTTTTGTGCCCGCTTCTGGCGCGCCGGACGGAAAACCGCTACGCGTCAGCCGATGATCCTCAATGACGAGCCCTGACGTGGAAAAACGCGCCAAACCGACGACGATCGATCTCGGCGGCAGGGTGCTGCCGCTCAACCTGAAGACCAATGCGCGCGCCCGGCGGATGACGCTGAAGATCGAGCCCGGCGGCCATGCCGTCAGCCTCACGGTGCCGCCCGGTCTGGCGCGCCACGAGGTCGACGGTTTCCTGCGCCGCCACCATGACTGGCTGGTCGAACGGATGGCGCGGTTCGATGGCCGCAGCGCCGATATTACCGATGGCGGTGCGGTTTCGATCTTCGGCTTCGCCCACACAATCCGCCACAGCGGCAATCTGCGGGGGCTGACGACCGTTCGCGACGAGGGCGAGGGCAAGGTGCTGCTTGTTTCCGGCCCGGCCGAGAGCATCGGCCGCCGGGTCGCGGATTACCTGAAGAAGGAAGCGCGTCGCGAGATCACCGGGCGCGTGAAGGTGCATGCGGCAGCCAGCGGCAAATCCTATGCCTCGATTTCCTTCAAGGACACGCGTTCGCGCTGGGGGTCGTGCTCGTCTGCCGGCAATCTCAATTTCTCCTGGCGCATCGCCATGGCGCCCATGTTCGTCGTCGACTATCTCGCCGCCCATGAAGTGGCCCATCTTACCGAGATGAACCATGGACCGCGTTTCTGGGCGCTGTGCGAAAGGCTCTGCCCGCGAACGCCCGAAGCGCGCCAATGGCTGAAAAACGAAGGGTCCTTCCTGCATGCGGTGCGTTTCGAGGCGCCCTTTGCCTGATCAAGCCTTCGCAGGCTCCCCTTTGTTGTGATAGAAAAGCATCATGAAAAGACCGGATATCAAGATCTGCGGTATAAGCACCAGGGAAACGCTCGACCACGTGATTGCCCGCGGCGCCACCCATGTGGGCTTCATCTTCTTCGAAAAGAGCCCGCGTCATGTGGAAATCGATGTTGCCGCCGGCCTGATCGAACACGTGCGCGGCCGGGCGAAGACGGTGGCCGTGAGTGTGAATGCCGACAACGAACTGCTTGAGGAAATCGTCTTCGGCGCTCGGCCCGACATGCTGCAGCTGCACGGCAAGGAGAGCGTCGACCGGGTGGTGACCGTCAAGGCACTGTACGGGCTGCCGGTGATCAAGGCGTTTTCAATCCGCACGCCGGAAGACCTTGCCTTTGCGCGCGACTACGAAGATGTCGCCGACCGCATTCTCTTCGATGCCAAGCCGCCGGAAAACGCCGTCCTTCCCGGCGGCAACGGCATTGCCTTTGATTGGCGCTTGCTTGCCGGCTATCAGGCGACTATCCCTTGGTTTCTGTCCGGAGGACTGAACGCGGAGAATGTGGGCACGGCGCTCACCGAGATCCACGCGCCGGGTCTTGACGTATCATCCGGTGTGGAAAGCGCGCCCGGCATAAAGGATCCGGCCCGGATCGATGCCTTTTTTGATGCCGTTGACAAGGCGCGGATGCGCCAGACGGCCTGATGGAGACTGACGTGAACGAGACGCCAAAACCAAACTCCTTCAAATCCGGCCCCGACGAGAGCGGCCTGTTCGGCATTTTCGGCGGCCGTTTCGTCGCCGAGACCCTGATGCCGCTGATCCTCGACCTGCAGGCCGAATGGGAAAAGGCCAAGACCGACCCGGACTTCAAGGCGGAGTTGACCTCGCTCGGCAAGCACTATACCGGTCGCCCGAGCCCGCTTTATCATGCCGAGCGGCTTAGCGAGCATCTTGGCGGCGCGAAGATCTATTTCAAGCGCGAGGAGCTGAACCACACCGGTTCGCACAAGATCAACAACTGTCTCGGCCAGATCCTTCTGGCCAAGCGCATGGGCAAGACGCGCATCATCGCCGAAACCGGCGCCGGCCAGCACGGCGTGGCCTCCGCCACCGTTGCCGCGCGTTTCGGCCTGCCCTGCGTCGTCTATATGGGCGCGACCGACGTCGAGCGTCAGGCGCCCAACGTCTTCCGCATGAAGCTTCTCGGCGCCGAGGTGAAGCCGGTGACCGCCGGTCACGGCACGCTGAAGGATGCGATGAACGAGGCGCTGCGCGACTGGGTCACAAACGTCGAAGACACCTATTACCTGATCGGCACGGCCGCGGGTCCGCATCCCTACCCGGAAATGGTCCGTGATTTCCAGGCGGTGATCGGCCAGGAAGCGCGCGCGCAGATCATGGAAGCCGAAGGGCGGTTGCCCGATCTGGTGATCGCGGCTGTCGGCGGCGGCTCCAACGCCATCGGCATCTTCCACCCCTTCCTCGATGATCCGGACGTGAAGATCGTCGGCGTCGAGGCGGGCGGTCGCGGGCTCGACGGCGAGGAGCACTGCGCCTCGCTCACGGCCGGCGCGCCGGGCGTGCTGCACGGCAACCGCACCTATCTGCTGCAGGATGGCGACGGCCAGATCAAGGAAGGCCATTCGGTCTCCGCCGGGCTCGACTATCCGGGCATCGGACCGGAGCACTCCTGGCTCAACGATATCGGCCGGGTGGACTATGTGCCGATCCTCGACGACGAGGCGCTCGAAGCCTTCCAGCTGATGACCCGGCTTGAGGGCATCATTCCCGCACTCGAAGCCAGCCACGCGATTGCCGAGATCGTCAAGCGCGCGCCAAAAATGGGCAAGGACGAGATCATCCTCGCCAATCTTTCCGGTCGCGGCGACAAGGATGTTCACACGGTCGGCAAGATCCTCGGTATGGAGATGTGAGCGTGTCGCGGGAGGAAACCATCGAGGAGATGGGCGAACTGGCGGAGGCGCTGTTCGAGATCATCGACGAAGAGGAAGACGGCGAAGATGAGCTGCGGGCCGCGGTGATCAAGGCGCTGGCGCATCAGAACCTGTTCAACATCGAACTGGTCTCGGCGCTGAACGCGCTCGCCTCCGGCGACGATGCCTCCGGCGAAATCGACAGCCTCGTGATGAACATGAAGTCCGTCCACAAGTCGCTGGTCACCGCGATTTCGGCGTGGAGCGAAGCAGAAGCGTGAGTTGAGGGCCGGATGGCAAACGAAGGACACTTGCAGTTTCTAGGTTTGGTTGATGATCTACGAAAGATTGTCGATGAGCGGAAGCTCGACGACAAAGAGTTTTCTATTTCATCCGCTACATTCTTCCAGACCATATCATTGCTTATCCAGCAAAGCACTGCGGATATGGAGATCTTTTCAGCATTGATTGCCCTAGCCTCCGGTAAAAACCCGACTGCCGAATTTGATGAGATTTTACAAACATTGGAGCAAAACCAAAAAACGCTTCAAGAGCTGCTAAAGCGGGTCATGGCCGATCTGGAGATAACAGATGTCTGATGCTGACCCGATCCACAGGCTGACATCCGTCGCTGGGGGAAGATCCGATTTGGAAGAAATCAAGCGAGACCTCGAGCTTCTCAAAAGTTCGGGTTCAGGCTCCGGTGGAGGTGCTGGAATGGACGGACGTGTTGCAAAACTAGAGGCTAATGTCGAAAACATAGATCGCAGCCTAACCGAGACGAGGCAAGATGCCCGTGATATCCGCGACCGCGTCATTCGCATTGAGGAAAAAATAAACCACCTAGCTTCCAAAGGTTTTATCGTCACGGTTGTTATTTCAGCTATGGCGCTCTTGGGTGCGTGGATCACTTTCCAGGACAAGATCCAGTCTTTACTCTCATTGAATTAGGAATGGCCCGATGACCGAACGCATGGAAAAACGCTTTGCAGCCCTGAAGGCCGAGGGCCGGCCGGCGCTGATCACCTATTTCATGGGCGGCGATCCCGATTTCGATACCTCGCTTGAGATCATGAAGGCGTTGCCGAAGGCCGGCGCCGACGTGATCGAGCTCGGAATGCCTTTCTCCGACCCGATGGCCGATGGCCCGGCGATCCAGATGGCGGGCTTGCGCGCGCTGAAGGGCGGGCAGACGCTGGAAAAGACGCTGGAACTGGCACGTCAATTCCGCAGGCAAGATGCCGACACGCCGATCGTGATGATGGGATACTACAACCCGATTTACATCTACGGCGTCGAGCGTTTCGTGGAAGCCGCGCTCGAAGCCGGGATCGACGGGTTGATCATCGTCGACCTGCCGCCGGAAATGGACAATGAGCTGTGCATTCCCGCGCTGGAAAAGGGCCTCAACTTCATCCGCCTCGCCACGCCGACGACCGATGAGAAGCGCCTGCCGACGGTTCTGCGGAACACTTCGGGCTTCGTATATTACGTGTCGATGAACGGCATTACCGGCTCGGCGCTGCCCGATCCCTCGCGCGTCGGCGCTGCCGTCTCACGCATCAAGGCGCATACCGATCTTCCCGTCTGCGTCGGCTTCGGCGTGAAGACGGCCGAACATGCCCGCCTGATCGGCGCTGCCGCCGACGGCGTCGTGGTCGGCACGGCCGTCGTCAACCAGATCGCCGGCACGCTGGACGCCAACGGCAAGGGCAGCAGGGATACTGTGGATGCCGTTGCCACCTTCGTGCGCGGGCTTTCGAGCGGCGTCCGCGACGCCCGCCTTGCGGCGGCGGAGTAAATCTGGCAAACCGCAGGCAATGCTATTCAGGAGGTTCATTTGGTGAACTGGATAACCAATTATGTGCGGCCGCGGATCAACTCCATGTTCGGCCGTCGCGAAGTTCCCGAGAATTTGTGGATCAAGTGCCCCGAAACCGGGGCCATGGTGTTTCACACCGATCTGGAAGAAAACAAGTGGGTCATTCCCTCCTCCGGCTACCACATGAAGATGCCGGCACGGGCGCGTCTGGCCGACCTTTTCGACAATGGCGCGTTCGAGGAGCTGCCGCAGCCGAAAGTGGCGCAGGATCCGCTGAAATTCCGCGATTCCAAGAAATATGCCGACCGGCTCAAGGAAAACCGCGCGAAGACCGGTCAGGAAGACACGATCATCGCCGGCGCCGGGACGCTTGAAGGCCTGAAGCTCGTTGCCGTTGTCCATGAGTTCAAGTTCCTTGGCGGTTCGCTCGGCATGGCCGCCGGCGAGGCGATCATCCAGGCCTTCGACCGGGCGCTGAAGGACCATTGCCCGCTGGTGATCTTCCCGGCTTCCGGCGGCGCGCGCATGCAGGAAGGCGTGTTGTCGCTGATGCAGATGCCGCGCGTGACGGTGATGGTGGAACTGATGCGCGAGGCCGGGCTGCCCTATATCGTCGTCCTCACCAACCCGACCACCGGCGGCGTATCGGCCTCCTATGCCATGCTGGGCGACCTGCATATCGCGGAGCCGGGCGCCGAAATCGGCTTTGCCGGTCGTCGCGTGATCGAGCAGACCATTCGCGAACAGCTGCCCGACGGGTTCCAGACCGCGGAATATCTGCTGGACCACGGCATGGTGGATATGGTGGTCAAGCGCCACGACATTCCCGAGACGCTGGCGCGCGTGCTGAAGATCATGACCGGCGCGCCGCCGACGGCGACAGCAATGCTGGAAGCGCCGAAACAGAACGAGGCCATTGCCGACGAGACGCCGCACGAGCCCCTTGACAGCGGAGAGGCGCCGACGCCGCAGGGCTGAAGCGAACGCACATGGAGGAGGAGGCCGCACCGGTTCCTTTCCGGCATGGCCCGCGCAGCAGGAGAAACGGTCCGGGAGTGAGATGCCGGGACCGGACACATCTGCGCGAAACGACAAACGAAACAGTGCGCGGCTGTTGAGAGCCTGGCGCACCGGAAATCGGACCAATCATGGACAACCATTCCTTCGGCGCCGCCGAGCGTGTGATCGATCACCTGATGCAGCTGCATCCCAAGGGCTTCGATCTGTCGCTGGAGCGGATCAGGGTTCTTCTTGAAAAGCTCGGCAATCCGCATCTGGCCCTGCCGCCGGTCATCCATATCGCCGGCACCAATGGCAAGGGCTCGGCAAGCGCCTTTTCACGCGCACTTCTCGAGGCGGCGGGTCTTTCCGTCCACGTCCATTCCTCGCCGCATCTCGTGCGCTGGCACGAGCGCTTCCGCATCGGCGGACCCGGGGGCGCAAGCGGCTATGTCGATGACCAGTTGCTGGCCGAAACGCTGAAGCGCGTGGAGGCGGCCAATGCCGGCGCCACGGCCACTGTCTTCGAGCTGCTGACTGCGGCGACCTTCGTGCTGTTTGCGGAGAT
This sequence comes from Martelella sp., assembly GCF_984369615.1. NCBI lineage: Bacteria > Pseudomonadati > Pseudomonadota > Alphaproteobacteria > Hyphomicrobiales > Aurantimonadaceae > Martelella > Martelella sp. The sequence goes on from NZ_CFHTCS010000198.1 coordinate 7,009, forward strand.
CCCCGCCGATGCGGTTATTCTGGAAGTCGGCCTCGGCGGCCGTTTCGACGCCACCAATATCATCGACAAGCCGGCCGTCAGCGTCATCATGCCGATCTCGCTTGACCACCAGGCCTATCTCGGCGACCGGGTCGAACTGATCGCCGCCGAGAAGGCCGGCATCATGAAGCCGGGCGTGCCCGTCGTCATCGGCCAGCAGGAATACGAGGCCGCCGAGGAAGTGCTGATCGCCACCGCCGACCGGCTCGGCTGTCCGCTGCATCTCTACGGCCAGGACTACAGCGCCCATGAGGAACACGGACGCCTCGTCTACCAGGACGGCGACGGGCTGATGGACCTGCCGCTGCCGGCGCTCCCCGGCCGACACCAGTATGCCAATGCGGCGGCCGCGATCTCCGCTGTGAAGGCGGCCGGCTTTTCCGTTGACGAGAAGGCGGCCGAGAAGGCGATGCGCAACGTGTTCTGGCCCGCGCGCCTGCAGCGGCTTTCTGAAGGCGACCTGGTGACGGCGGCGCCCGACGGCAGCGAGATCTGGCTGGACGGCGGGCACAATCCCGGCGCCGGCGAGGTGATTGCCGAAGCGCTTGCCGGCTTCGAGGAACGCGACCCGCGCCCGCTGTTTCTGATTATCGGCATGATCAATACCAAGGACCCGTTCGGCTTTTTCGAGCATTTCGCGGGGCTTGCGAACTACGTCTACTGCGCCCCGATCAAGGGCACGGAAGCCTCCATCGATCCCGTGGCGCTGGCGTCCTCGGCCGCCGATGCGGGATTGTCGGCCGAGCCGGTCTCCTCGATCGGGGAGGCGCTGGCGGCGATCTGCCTGCGCACGCGCGCCGACCAGCCGCCGCCGCGGATTCTCATCGGCGGTTCGCTCTATTTCGCTGGCAACGCGCTGTTCGAAAACGGCACGCCGCCGCTTTGACGCTCCGGATTTCGGGCGCAAAAAGGCCGCAGCGACGTTGTCGTCCGCTGCGGCCTTTTTTGTCGATCAGTAGCGGTAGTGTTCCGGCTTGAACGGGCCTTCAGGCGTCACGCCGATATAGGCAGCCTGTTCTTCGGAAAGCACGGTCAGCTTCGCCCCGAGCTTGTCGAGATGAAGGCGCGCGACCTTCTCATCGAGATGTTTCGGCAGGACGTGAACGGTGTTTTCGTATTTGTCGCGGTTCTGGAAGATTTCCATCTGCGCCAGCACCTGGTTGGTGAACGATGCCGACATGACGAAGGAGGGGTGGCCG
>NZ_CFHTCS010000199.1:0-8245 GCF_984369615.1 Martelella sp.
ATATCGTCGCAAGCGAAACGTCCTTGACCACCGAGCGCAACACGAAGGCGTTGAGGCCCATGGGCGGCGTGATGTAGCTGACCTCGGTGACGATCACGACATAAATGCCGAACCAGATCAGATCAAAGCCGTATTGGGCGACGATCGGATAGAAGATCGGCACGGTCAGCGTAATCATCGACAGGCCTTCCAGCATGCAGCCGAGCACGAGGTAAATCAGGGTGATCATCAGGATCACGCCCCACGGATTGTCGCCGAAACCCGTCAGAATGGTCTGCATGTCGCTCGTCATGCCGGAGAGATTGACATAATTGGCGAATGTCAGCGCGCCGAACAGGATGAAATTCATCATCGCTGTGGTCTTGGCCGTGTCGTAAAGCGTCGAAAGAGCTTCCTGAAGTCTCATCCGGCGACGCAGTACCACCAGAAGGAAGGCGCCCGCCGCTCCCATTCCCGCGCTTTCGGTCGGCGTGAACACGCCGAGATAAATACCGCCCATGACGAAGATGAACAGCGCCAGCGCGCCCGAGACGCCCTTCAGCGCACGGATCCTGTCGATCAGCGGCAGTTTGGGTTCGACCGGCACCTCGACGCGACCCGCCTTCATCGACATCCAGACCGCCGCCACATAGAGACAGACGCCGAGAATACCGGGCACGATGCCGGCGATGAACAGTTTTCCGATGTCCTGCTGGGTCATCAACCCGTAGAACATCAGGATCACGGAGGGCGGGATCAGAATGCCGAGCGTGCCGCCGGCAGCGATCGAGGCCGTCGACAACCCGTCGGGATAGCCGAAGCGGCGCATCGAGGGCATGGAGATCTTGGCCATGGTCGAGGCCGTGGCAAGCGAGGAGCCGCAGACCGAGGAAAAACCGCCGCAGGCGAGGATCGTCGCGATCGCCAGACCGCCGCGGCGGTGCCTCAGCCAGGCATAGGCGGCGTCATAAAGATCATGGGCAACGCCCGACTGCACGACGAAATTGCCCATCATCAGAAACAGCGGCAGGATCGACAGCGAGTAGCTGCGGCTGTTGTCGAAAAAGGTCTGGCCGAGCAGGGCGAAAGACGGCTCCCAGCCGATGATCGTCGCGGTTCCGACAATGCCGATGGCCGTCAGCGCCAGCGAAATCGGCAACCCGGCCAGAAGCAGGCCGAACAGCACGAGCATTCCGATTTCCCAATGCTCCATCACGAACCTCTCCGTGCGGCATAACCCGCCATCGCCAGCATGATGCAGGCGGAAAGGCCGGTGAGAATGCCTGCCAGATAGGCAAGCGGCGCCACCGGCAGGTGCAGCGAAACGGTGACCCCGCCATAACCCGCGATCTGGTCGCCCATCAGCCAGAGCCGCCAGGCCACGACAGCCATGATGGCGGCGGAGAGAAGCGCGATCGCCGGCACGCGGATGCGCTCGATGCCGCCGTTCAGCCGGTCGGTGAGGAAATCCACCGTTACGTGATCGCGATCGAGCGTCGCGGCAGGCAGACCGATGAAGATGACTGCGGAGAGCAGCAGTTCGGTCATCTCCGTTGCCCCCGCAAGCGGCGCGTTGAAGATATAACGCCCGACGACGTCGATGACGGTCAGCACCATCATCACGCAGAGAAACACGGCGCTGATCCAGGCAATGATTTTCTTGACGAGGCCGGACATGGGGGAGGCGGCCGCAAGGCCGCCTCCCTCTTCATCCGTGCCGGGGACATGGAAGCCCTTCATTGCGCGGACTCCGCTTCGACTTTGGCGATTTCCGCCTTGAGCATTTCGTAGGCCGCCTGACCGTCAACGCCCGTGGCGGAAACCACGGCGATCTGGTTGTCGATGATCGGCTGCAGCTTTTCGCGCAGCGCCGTCATGTCCGTTTCGCCGGCTTCGTGGATCCGGACCTTGCCTTCCATGGCGGCGCGGCCCCTGGCGTCGGCCTCGTTCCACATTTCGCCGGCCTTGCGCGACAGCGGCTCGCCGATGATCGTGCTGATCGCGGCCTGGTCTTCCGGCGGCAGGCTGTCCCATTTTCCCTGGTTCATGACGACGAACATGGCGGTGTTGTAAATGCCGCCCGGCACGGCATAGCCATAGTCAACGAGGTCGATCAGCTTGAAGAAATTGACGGATTCGTAGGGGAAGAAGATACCGTCCGCGACGCCCTGGCTGAGCAGTTCGTAGGATTTCGAGGACGGGCCCTCGACCGGCACGCCGCCAAGCGAGGTCACGATGTCTTTCGCCACGACGCCGCCGATACGGATCTTCTGGCCCTCGATATCGTCGACGTTTTCGATCGGCTTCGAGGAGAACATTTCGCCCGGCCCATGGGTGTAGATCGCCATGACCTTCACGCCATCATATTCGCCGGCTGAGGCGAGATATTTCTCGTAGACGCGCCAGAACGCGACCGATGTCGCCACCGCGTCATCGCTGAGGAACGGCATTTCGCCGATGGCCGCGGTCTTGAAGCGTCCCGGCGTGTAGCCCTGCACGGAGTAGGTGATATCGGCCACGCCGTTCTTGGCGAGGTCGAAGGCGGCGGCCGGCGGGCCGAGCGGGGCCGGCAGGATTTTCACCTTGACCCGGCCTTCCGTGACCCGTTCGATATCGGCGGCCATCGGCACGATGAAGTTGGCAACCTGCGGATGGGTGGCCGGCACCCAGCTCGAGAGCGTCAGAACGGTTTCGGCCTTGACCGTTCCGGCAAACATCATTACGCCGACACTGGCGGCGGACAGAACACGAAAAATTACGTTCATTTTACTTTATTCCCCTTTTTTGGTTGAAGTGAAGAGTGCATACGAACGTCTGCCAGCGCATCCGACGGGACCGGGCGCCCGCGGACAGTTTGAATAACCGACAGACGAAACCGAGACCGTGGCGTGAACGCGAAACAGACGAATCCGCATTTCAAGAGAAACTGGCCGTTTTACTGGGTCAGCCGCGTGAACGCGCGCTATGTGCAGGTTCTTGAAAAACGACTGAAGCCGATCGGCATCGACGTGCCGCGCTGGCGCGTGCTGATGTCGCTTTACGAAGATACCTATCTCTCGATTTCCGAAATCGCGGAATTTTCCACCATGCGGCTGAACACCACGACCAAGGTCGTTCAGCGCATGATCAGCGATGGCCTTGTCACCACGCGCGTGCGCCCGAGTGACGCGCGCGTCACGGAAGCCTGCCTGACGGCGGAAGGCGACCGCCTTCGCGCGCTGGCACTGGCGGAGGCCCGGCAGGTCTTCGACATCAGCTTTCAGGATGTGAGCGACGAGGAGATGACCGCGCTCAACGCCATCCTGGAAAAGGTCTTCGGCCAGCTCAACCGTCTGTGACGCGCCGTCTGTTCTCATTTGGGCGCGCCCGCATGAAGGTGATGGAAATGGCGGCCGAACCAGATCAGCCCCTCTGCGCCCAGTGCGTGGAGACGGACGGTTTCGACTTCGCATGTCATAACCGAGTGTGAGCCAACCGGGCGGACATCGACGATCCGGCAGTCAAAGGCGACTTCGGCATCCTCCAGCACCGGCGCGCCGGTCTTGAGTTTGATCCAGTTATTCCCGGCAAAGCGATCGCCCTGAAACCTGCCGCCGAAGCGGGAGGTCAGTTCCTGATGCCGGCCGGCGAGCACATTGACCGCCAGCACGCCATTCTCGACGAACAGGTCGTGGCATCGGATTTTCCGGTTGACGCAGACAATCAGCGTGGGCGGCGTGTCTGTCACGGAAACGACGGCGGAGGCCGTCATGCCGTGCCGGCCGGCAACGCCGTCCGACGTCAGCAGCGTCACCGCCGCGCCCAGCCGGCTCATGCCCTCGCGGAACGCCAGCGCCTGTTCGTCCGGTGCATCAAAAGCCATTGTCATTCTCCCTAGATATCCAGAACGAGCCTGGAGGTGCAGGCGCGCGAACAGCAGGCGCAGATCATCGTGCCCTCCTCGCGCTCTTCATCGGTCAGAAACTTGTCGCGGTGATCGGGCGTGCCCTCCAGAACGTCGGTGACGCAGGTGCCGCAGACCCCTTCCTCGCATTTGACCTCGATCTTGACGCCGGCGCGCGCCAGCGCCTTGGCAATCGTGTCTTCCGGTCCGATCGTGACCGTGACCCCGGAAAGCCGGGCCTCGACTTCAAACGTGTCGCCGGAGGCATCGATATCGGCGGAAAAATACTCCCGGTGCACAGTGCCGCCGTCATGGCCATTCGCCTCGGCGTAGCCGATCAGCCAGTCCATGAAACCTTCGGGACCACAAACGTAGAGATGCGTGTTCTTGCCGGGCGGCGGCAGATCGCGGGCGGGATCGAGCCTCTGCGCGTCATCGCCGTCGTCGAAATGGAAGACCACGCTTTCGGCCCAAGGCGCCTGTTCGATCACTGTCCGAAATGCCGTGCGGTCCCGCGACCGCGTGCAGTAGTGCAGCGTGAAATCGCGACCGAGCGCGTGAAGACGCTGCGCCATCGCCAGCATCGGCGTGACCCCGATGCCGCCGCCGAACAGCACCGTCGTTTCGGCGTCTTCTGCAAGCGGGAAATGGTTGCGCGGGCCCTCGACCTCAAAACGCGCACCCGGCACGGCGAGGCGGTGCACAGCCGACGAGCCGCCGCGCGTTTTGGGATCGAGCAAAACGCCGATCTCGTAAAACCCGGTCTCGGCTGGATCGGAGCAAAGCGAATACTGCCGCCACAGATCGAGCGCGCCGTCGCGCAAATGAAGGTCGAGATGCGCGCCCGCCTCAAATTTCGGCAGCGCCGCGCCCTCCGGATCCACCAGCCGCAAGCGCACGATATTGCCCGGCTCCTCGATCCGTTCGGCTATCTTCAAAGTGAGCGTTTGTTCTTCCATGATAAACCTCACCGCATGTAGATGCCGCCATTGACGTCCCAGCAGGCGCCATTGACGAAGCCGGCCTTCGGGCCGGCCAGAAGCGCCGCGAGTTCGGCGACGAACACCGGATCGCCGAGTTCGCCGACCGGAATGTTGGCGAGCGCCGCGGCCATCTTGTCCGGCGTGATCACCGAGCGCACCATCGGCGTATCCATCGGCCCCGGCGCGATGGCGTTGCAGGTCACGCCGAAGGGCGCGAGATCGCGGGCGAAGACCTTGGTGAGCGTCAGGATCGCGCCCTTGGACGCCGCGTAATGCGCGCCCGTGGCCGTGCCGCCGTTCTGGCCTGCGAGCGAGGCCAGATTGACGATCCGGCCATAGCCGCGCGCCTTGAAATGACGGCCGAATATCTGGCTGCCGGCAAAGACCCCGCCGGCATTGGTGGCGAGGATGGCGTTGAACTCCGCGGGATCGATCTCCAGCACCGGCTTGACGGCGGTGCGGGCCGCATTGTTGACGAGCACCTCGACCGAGCCCCAGCGCTCGATGCATTTGTCGAGCACGGACTGGAAGTCTTCCGGCCTGTTGACGTCAAGCGTTGCCGTCACCGCCGTCTCGCCGGCGAGATCGAGCGCGGAGGCGAGCGCCGTGGCGGGCTCCGGATCGACATCGGAAATGACGACCCGGAAGCCCGCGCGATGCAGCGCGCGGACGATCTCGGCGCCCAGACCGCGCGCGCCGCCGGTGACCACCGCAGTCTGGATCTTTTCAGGCAGGGGCGCGGCCATCAGAACAGATAGCTGAACGAATTCAGCATCCCGTCGGAGTTGAGAAGGCGGACGATCTTGGCGTCGATCCTGAAGCTGTCGCCATCGGCCACAAGCCGGTGGGTGACATTGCCGGCCCACACGCGCTGACGGCCGAACTTGTCCTCGATCAGGTGTTCGGCACTTTCGACCGTGACTTCATCGCCCTCGACCCTGGTGATCACGAAGCGAGACACGGTGCGGACTGTTTCGGCCGGCGGCGCCGAGGAAATCGCGAAACCCCTTTGAAAACGCCCGACGCGGTCGCGCCGCATCTTGGCGTTGTCATGGCAGAGGTTCACGGCGTTGTCGAAATCCTCGGTGTCGCCGATCGGCAGAGTGTACATGCCGTCGTCGGTCCACAGATCGAGCCAGGAATCGTAGTCCTTGGCATCGAGCAGTGCCGCCTCATTCCAGATAAAGGCGCTGACCTTCTGCAGCAGCGCCAGATCGTTGGTTGCTTTGGTCGCGGTCATACCGACATCATCCTCTTCCACATCTTGTAGGCGGCGCGCATGCCGGTTTCGGCGCTGATATGCCCGCGCGGGCCCAACTCGCCCGGCTCCTCATCGACGATGCCCCGGTTGACCAGGATCGGCAGATCCTCGCCGCCCTTGGTGCCGCGCTGGACGCGCTCCCACACTTCCGCATCATCGGGAGAGCCGAAGCCCATCGGACCCTGGAAATGCTCATGCAGACGGATGCGCGCTCGGTTCGCGGCCGCCGGTCCGCCTTCCATCCCGATAGCGATATGGCGGATGTCCGTGCGATCGACCGCAACCGGCGTCAGCACCCGGAAGAAGGCGAGCGAGAAGGAGACATTGGGGAACAGGTTGAGGTTGAAGCCCGCGCCGCCGACGGCGCGCACGATCTTGCGCACCTGATCCTCCGGATAGCCCTCGCCGCGCAGTTCCTCAGCAAGGCCTTCAAACCGCTCGGGGATCGGCTGATCGAGATTGGCATCGAGATCCTCGAGTTCCGGGATCATCATCATCACCGAATGACCGTTGCCGAGATCCTCGACCCAGCCCTTGCCCTTGTCGAGGAAGTCAAACATGTCTTCCGTCGCGCCATCGAGCGTCTGCATGAAGCTCTTGTGGACCACTGGGAAGTGATAGGCGTCTGTGGTGTTTTCGAGTTGGACCTTCCAGTTCATCGGAACCGTGAACTGATGTTCGCCCAGCACCTTCACCGGAAAGCCGCCGCCCTGCTTCATGAACAGGTCGATATAGCGGCAGACCTTCGGACCGAGGAAATCGGTCAGCGGCTCGATATCCTCGTTGAAGGTGGCGAACACCATGCCCTGATAGCTTTCGGTGCGCAGGCGCTTGAGACCGTGCTGCTCCTTGCTGAAGTCGTCGCCATACTGCTCGGGATAGGGAAGCGCCCGCAGCGAGCCGTCAAGGCCATAGCCCCAGCCGTGATAGGGACACTGGAAGGACGAGGTCTTGCCCTTCTTGACCTCGCAGACTGTCGCCGCGCGGTGGCGGCAGCGGTTGACCATGACATGCAGAACGCCCTTGCGGTCGCGCGCCACGATTACTGGCTCAAGGCCGACATTCGAGAGCTTGAACGAGCCCTTGTCGGGCACTTCGCTTTCATGGGCGACCCAGACCCAGGTGCGGTGGAAGATGCGTTCCATCTCTTCCTTGAAAAGGTCGGGGTCCTCGTACATCGACGTGGCCACCTTCGCGTCAGGCGAGTAAAGCGCGTCGAGGTCGCTGAATTTCGGCATTGTCTGCGGCGATGCGTAAGACATGGATGCTCCTCTCAAAGGCTCAGAGTTCGGGAATCGTCAGCGCCCGGCCCATCCGGGCCTCGACGCGCATGTATTTCCAGAGACGGTGGTCATCGTCATCGACGACGATGGTGCGCAGGAAGTTGCAGGCGGCGATGACCGACTGGCGGTCGGGAAAATCGCACAGCATGTACCAGGTCCACGGAAAGGACTGGGATGTGCCCACCTGGGTCTGGTCATCATCGAGCGTGCCGATGACCTCCACGCCTTCGAGTTTCGATATGCTGGCCATCAGGGTCTGCGTGCCTTTCCAGACGGGCCCGATCCCGGAAAACGGCAGATCGAAGAAGGCCGGCTGCATGGCAAAGCACAGCAGTGTGCGGATCGGTGTCGGTTCTGACATCGGGTGGTCCTTTCAGAAATGGAAACTCACGGATAACCGGGCGGCGTCGGCTGTTCGAACAGCGCCGCGCCCGCCGCCTGATTGCTGCCGGTATTGATGAAGGCGTGCTGGGCGACACAGGCCGCGTCGATCATCGCCCGGCCGAGCGGATGGCCGGTGGCCATGGCGTTCGACCCGCCGAGCGTGAAGGCGATGCGCGCGGCTTCCGCGCCGTCCTGAGCGGCCCGCGAGGCGGCATGGCGCAGGCGGATCTGCGTGGTCGGGTCGACCTCGCCATTTTCCTGCATCTGCCGCCATCCCTCCTCGATCGTGTCGTAGAAGGCGGCGCGCGCGCCGCCGAGAAGCCCTTCGGCGCGGGCGAAATCGATCTGGACATAGGCGCGGGCGGCCGGGCTTGGCGCGCCGGTGATCGAAGCGCGGTTGAGCGCATCCTGTTTCACCCAGTCGAGCGCGCCGCGGGCGGCGCCAAGCGCTACGACCGGCAGAACCTGGGCG
>NZ_CFHTCS010000200.1:0-8169 GCF_984369615.1 Martelella sp.
GATCTTGGATCGGAATCACCTCCGTCAGAGGCGCGTCATGGTCGATATGGCCGCGAATAACGTTGAGGAAGTCGATCGTTCCGCTGTCAACGAGCATCCGGCAGATCGAAAGCCCTTCCGTGCGGGAAAGGCCGCCCGCCCGGTTCTCATCGGCAACAAGCCGCATGCCGACGATAAAATCCGGACCGCAGCGCTTGCGGATGGCCTCGAGCACCTGAAAGGTGAAACGCAGCCGGTTTTCAAGCGGGCCGTTATGGTCATCGTCGCGCTGGTTGGTGACGGGCGACCAGAAACTGTCCAGGAGGTGGCCATAGGCCTCGATCTCGATGCCGTCGAGGCCGGCTGCCATCATCCGCTCGGCGGCGGTGGCGTAGTCTTCGGCAATGCGGACAAAGTCGAAATCCTCCATTGCCTTGGGGAAGGTGCGGTGGGCAGCCTCCCGCATCGGCGATGCGGAAAGGACCGGCAGCCAGTCGCCCATGTTCCAGCCGCTGGTGCGCCGGCCGAGATGCGTCAACTGGATCATCACCGCGCAATCGTGCTCGTGACAGTCCTCGGCAAGGCGCGCCATCAGCGGCACGATCTCGTCGCGCCAGGCATGGAGATTGCCGAAGGCCGCCGGCGAATCCGGCGCGACGACAGCCGATCCGGCCGTCATGGTGAGCGCGATGCCGCCCTTGGCCTTTTCCCGGTGGTAGAGCCGGTAGCGTTCCGTCGGCAGTCCGCCCTCGCCATAGGCCGGTTCATGGGCGGTGGACATCAGCCGGTTCTTCAGGCGCAGGTGCTTGAGCTGGAAAGGCTGGAGCAGGGGGTCTTTGTACATGGCGGTCTCCGGCGTTCTCTTCGTCCATGCTACACGGAAATGAAGTTCATGCCCTGGCGAAAGCGCCGGGCGCTGTCCTGTGCGCGCCAAAAGCGGGGGACGGCATAATCCGCGAGCGTTCCAAAACGGCGCGAATCCCTTTAAGGATGCGCCATGAGCATCAGACAGCTTTCGGAAACCGTCATCAACCAGATTGCCGCCGGCGAGGTCATCGAGCGGCCGGCAAGCGCTGCCAAGGAACTGGTGGAAAACGCGCTTGATGCGGGGGCGACCCGCATCGAGATCGCGACCGCCGGCGGCGGCAAGGCCTTGCTGCGCGTCACCGATAACGGCTCCGGCATGAGCCCGGACGATCTGGCGCTTGCCGTCAAGCGGCACTGCACCTCGAAGATTTCCGCCGATCTCACCGATATCCGCACGCTCGGCTTCCGCGGCGAGGCGCTGCCGTCGATCGGCTCGGTGGCGCGGCTTTCCGTTGCGAGCCGCACGAAAGGCGCTGGAGAAGGGTATCGGATCGAGCTTCACGGCGGAAAGCTCACCGAACCGCAGCCCGCGCCCGTCAATCCGGGCACGATCGTCGAAGTGCGCGACCTGTTCTTCGCCACGCCCGCCCGGCTGAAGTTTCTCAAAACCGAGCGTGCGGAATCCGGCGCGATCACCGAGGTGGTCAAGCGCATGGCGCTCGCCTTTCCGGCGGTTCGCTTCGTCCTGTCCGGCTCCGACCGATCGACGCTGGAATTGCCGGCAACCGGCGATGACCGGCTGGCCCGCATCGCCCAGGTTCTGGGCAAGGACTTCCGGCCGAACGCGATCGAGATCGATGCGGTGCGCGAAGACGTCGCCCTTTCCGGCTTTGTCGGCGTGCCGACTTTCAATCGCGGCAATTCCGGCCATCTCTATGCCTTCGTCAACGGCCGTCCGGTGCAGGACAAGCTGTTGATGGGGGCCATCCGCGCGGCCTATGCCGAGACCGTGCCGAAGGGGCGTTATCCGATGGCCGTCCTCTGGTTCTCGCTGGATCCGGCGCTGGTCGACGTCAATGTCCATCCGGCCAAGGCCGATGTCCGCTTTCGTGATCCGGGGCTCGTCCGCGGGCTGGTCGTCGGCGCGATCCGCGAGGCGCTGACAAGGAGCGGCGACCGCGCGTCGTCCACCGGGGCAGACGCGATGCTCAGGGCCTTCAGGCCGGGCGTCGCGCCGCAAGGCGAACAGACAGGCGGTTTCGGCGGCGGCTTCGGCCATCGCGATATCCGCCCGTCGAACGTGAACTGGTCGCCCGAGCGTTCCCCCTATCGGCCGGAAGGCTTTGCCGAAGGGGCCGCACCCGCCTTTGCCGGAACTGCGGAGACCGCAAAACCGCAAGAGGCCGCTCGCATGCTTGCCGGTTTCGATGCGCCCTCGGCGCGGTCGGAGGCCTTCGAGCCACCGCGCGGCGAGGAGGCCACGCTCAGCCATCCGCTGGGCGCCGCCCGCGCGCAGCTGCATGAAAACTATATCGTCGCCCAGTCGGAGACCGGATTGGTGATCGTCGATCAGCACGCTGCCCATGAACGCCTTGTTTACGAGGCGCTGCGCAAGGCGCTTGTCGACCGCCGGCTGCCCTCGCAGGGCCTGTTGATCCCGGAAATCGTCGATATGCCGGAAGAAGACTGCGACCGGCTGATGCCCTTTGCCGAGGAGATGAGCCGCCTCGGCCTCGTCTATGAGCGCTTCGGGCCCGGCGCGATCGCGGTGCGCGAGACGCCGGCCATGCTGGGCGAGGTCAACGCCCCGGCGCTGATCCGCCAGCTTGCCGACGAGGCTGGCGAGTGGGAGACGGCCGAGGGGCTGCGGGCGAAGCTTGAGAGCGTTGCCGCCACCATGGCCTGTCATGGCTCGGTGCGCTCCGGCCGGCGCTTGCGCGTGGAGGAAATGAATGCTCTTCTCCGGCAGATGGAGGAGACGCCGGGCTCAGGCCAGTGCAATCACGGTCGCCCGACCTATATAGAGCTGAAGCTTTCCGATATCGAACGCCTGTTCGGGCGCTAGCACCGGCGGGCGAATTTCTGGAGATGAACTGTTGAATATCCTTGAAGGCAATGGCCGCGGCGAGGCGAAAATCCGGTATCTGGACGCCGATTTCGAAGTGGTCGTACCCGGCACCCATGTAACCTGCGCGGTGACCGGCAAGCGGATTCCGCTGGACGAACTGCGCTATTGGAGCGTTGCACGACAGGAAGCCTATGTTGATGCGCCTGCCGCCTTTGAGGCGGAGAAGAGGGCCGGAGCGCTGCCGACCGGCAGGGCCTGACCGGCGAACCTCGAGGGACATCGCGTGCCGACGCTCATTTCCTTTGCCGGCCTGCCGGGCGTTGGCAAGACCACGATTGCCCGGCGTCTCGCGCAAGAACGTCCGGCGGTCTTCCTGCGCGTCGACGAGATCGAGGCCGTGCTCAGGAAGGACGATCCGGCGCGCGAGATCGGTCCGCTGGGCTATGAAATCGCCGCGGCGCTCGCCGTCTCGAACCTGAAGACCGGACAGGACGTTATCATCGATTGCGTCAATCCCTGGCCGTTGACCCGCGCCATGTTCGAAAAGGCGGCTTCAGAGGGCGGAGCCGGTTTCCTCGGCGTCGAAGTCATCTGCGCGGATGCGGCGCTCCATCGCGCCCGGTTGGAAAGCCGGACGAGGGATATCGGCGAAGGGCATGTCGAGCCGAGCTGGCAGGATGTGCTTGACCGTGACTATGCGCCGTGGCCCGAAGCCGCGCTGGTGCTGGATACGAGCGTGCTTTCGGCCGACCGGGCGGCAGAGCGCATCTTGAAGATGCTTCGACCGGATTGCGCGAGCGGGGCGTAAGCGCCGGCAAATCGGCATGTGCGATGCAACGGAAATCGGTCGAAGGCGCGGAAGTCTCGCTTGCCTGCAAGGCGCGCATTCAGCCCGGCGCCCGTCCGGTGGAGGCGCGCACGACCAGTTCCGGTCGCCACAATTCCTGGACATCGTCCTTCTCCAGGCCGTTGATGCGGTGGATCAGCCGTTCGGCGACCCGTTTGCCCGCCGTGCGCAGCGATGAGCGCGTCGTGGTCAGCGGCACGGAGAACAGTTCGGGGCGCAGGAGCGGCAGCACGTCGTCATAGGAGATCAGCGAGATATCCCTGCCGAGCTGAAGGCCCGATTGCGTGACGGCGCGCACGATGCCGAGCGCCTGCACCATGCTGGAGCACAGCATGGCCGTCGGGGTTTCGTCGCCGGCGAGAAACCGTTCGGCCGCGCGCTGTCCGTCGGCCTCGGTCATCTGGGCGGAGACATGGAAGCGTTCGTCAAGACGGAGGCCCGCCTCCGAGAGCGCCTTGATGACGCCGTCGCGCCGGCGGATGGCAAAGCCGAATTTCTCGTCGCCGTTGATAAGGCCGATACGGCGATGGCCAAGCTGGAGGAGGAGACGCGTGGCGTCGTAAAAGGCTGCCTCATTGTCGACGTCGAGCGAGGGATAGGGGTGCGGCGGATCGAAGAAGCGGCCGTGGACCACGAAGGGCAGGCCGAAGGATTCCATCAGATCGATCCGGCTGTCCTGCTCGCGGATATAGGCCAGGCAAAGCCCGTCGACATAGCCGCTGGTCGCAAGGCTTCGCAGCGCGGAGACCTCGTCAGCGGGGTCGGACGGCATGACCACGAGGTGAAAGTCCTCCGCCTGGGCCTTCTCTCCCAGCCCGCTCAGGAACTCGCCGAAATGCAGGTCCGAAATCACCTGGTCGCCGATCGGCATCAACAGGCCGATCGAACCGGCCTTGCCGGTGGCCAGGCGCTGCGCCGTGCGGTTCGGCCGGTAGCCGGTCTCGCGCGCTGCCTTCAGCACCCGCTCGCGGGTCGCGGCGTTGACCTCGGGATATCCGTTCAGGGCCCGGCTGACAGTCGTCGGCGAAAGGCCGAGCCGCGCCGACAATTGTTTCAGGTTCACTCCCGTTTCCTCCCCGGAGGCACGTAACACAAAAAAGAAAGCGTGAAACCCTGTGCGCTCCAAATCGTTCACCGACAAGGATGGTTCCGCGAAAATCCGTTCGCCTCGCTCATGCGCCCTCGCGCGAAGCGTGCACGGACCTCTTTGGCGGCTTCCAAAGCGGTTTGGCTTTTTTATCAAGCCTTGTCGGGGAAAGAAAAGCCCTTTTCGAGTCGGATCGACAGAAAAACGTCTCTAAGTGCAGAAAAACGGCAAAAATCGGTCGTGATTTGCGGAAAGGGGTTGACTCAGACCCGTCACACGAGAATTCTCTGGAGATGTCAAAGCGCTTTGGATAAAGTGCTGTCTGACAACCGAAGCCCTCGAGAGGGTTGAATGTGATGGGAGGTAAATCACATGCATAAAGTTCTGTTGACGGGCGTAGCCTCGCTCGCCCTCGTTGCCGGTGCGGCCCAGGCTGCCGATCTGAAGTTCGCCCCGGGCGAGGATTCCCGCTTCAACTGGGACAGCTTTACCCAGTTTTCCGATTCCCATGACCTGAGCGGTCAGACGCTGACGATCTTCGGCCCCTGGCTCGGCCCCGACAAGGATCTGATCGAAAGCGTTCTGGCCTATTTCGAAGAGGCGACCGGCGCGAATGTCGAATATTCCGGTTCCGACTCCTTCGAGCAGCAGATCGTCATCGACACCCAGGCCGGCAGCCCGGCAAACATTGCCGTGTTCCCGCAGCCCGGCCTTGCCGCCGACCTCGCGGCCAAGGGTTTCCTGACCGAGCTTCCGGCGTCCGCCGGTGAGTTCCTGTCGGAAAAATACGCCGCCGGTCAGTCCTGGGTCGACCTTTCGACCTATGAGGGGCCCGATGGCGCGCCCGGCCTCTACGTCTTTCCCTACAAGGCCGACCTGAAGTCGCTCGTCTGGTACGTTCCGGACAATTTCGACGATGCCGGCTATGACGTTCCGGAAACCATGGAAGAGCTGAAGGCGCTCACCGAGCAGATCGTGGCCGACGGCGGCACGCCCTGGTGCATCGGTCTCGGTTCCGGCGGCGCCACCGGCTGGCCGGCGACCGACTGGGTCGAGGACATGATGTTGCGTACCCAGCCGCCGGAAGTCTATGACCAGTGGGTCACCAACGAAATTCCGTTCAACGATCCGCGCGTCGTCAACGCGATCGATGAATTCGGCTGGTTCGCCAAGAACGACACGTTCGTTGACGGCGGCGCGGCCGCGGTCGCCTCGACCGACTTCCGCGACAGCCCGAAGGGTCTCTTCGACAGCCCGCCGAAGTGCTACATGCACAAGATGGCCTCGTTCATCCCGTCCTTCTTCCCGGAAGGCGTCGAGCTCGGTCTTGACGCGGACTTCTTCTACTTCCCGGCTTACGAGGGCGAAGACCTCGGCAGGCCCGTTCTCGGCGCCGGCACGCTGTTCGGCATCACCGATGACAGCCCCGCCGCCCAGGCCTTTATCGAGTTCCTCGAAACGCCGATCGCGCATGAAGTCTGGATGGCGCAGTCCGGCTTCCTGACGCCCTTCAAGGACGTCAATCCGGAGGCTTACGCCAACGACACGCTGCGCGGCGAAGGCGAGATCCTGACCGAAGCCACGACCTTCCGCTTTGACGGTTCCGACCTGATGCCCGGCAAGATCGGCGCAGGCGCGTTCTGGACCGGCATGATCGATTATGTCGGCGGCCAGTCGGCCGAAGAAGCGGCGACCGAGATCCAGAACTCCTGGGATACCCTCAAGTAACGGTCGTCAAACCGGTTGCGTTTTGTCATAATGCACCGGGCCGTCTTCGGCCCGGTGCGCCACTCCTCGAAAATGAGATAGCGCGGTAGCGCACTGTTCCGAAGGCACGCATGGACAAAACCTGCGCGCCTTGCGGCTGGGTTCGGTTCGCCTCGGGCGAGCGTCGAAAAGCTGAAAAGGCAAGAACAGAACGGTCCGGCGAACTCAGTTTCATATCCGTTCTAGGGAGACAAACGGCGTGGAACAGATTTTAAAAGCCTTGTTGGCTGTGGTCATCGGCGTTGCCGCTGCAGTGGCCTATTTCTACGGCTCCAACAAGTTACTCGACCTGATTTTTCCGTCGCAGACCAAGGACCCCGCAGATGGTGCGCGCAATCTGCGCGTCTCGGGGATGATACGCCCCTGGCTGTTCCTCGGTCCGGCGCTTTTGTCGCTTGGCGTTTACCTCGTCTATCCGGTCGTTGCATCCGTCTGGTATTCGCTTCACGGCGCCTCTGGCGACACCTATGTCGGGCTTGCCAATTACCGCTGGATGTTCGGGGATTCCGAATTCCGCCAGTCGATGTTCAACAACATGCTCTGGCTGGTCTTCGTGCCGGCGTTGTCGACCTTTTTCGGCCTGATCATCGCCTGGCTGACGGACCGCATCTGGTGGGGCTCCTTCGCGAAGATGATGATCTTCATGCCGATGGCGATCTCCTTCGTCGGCGCGTCGGTCATCTGGAAATTCGTCTATGACTATCGCGGCGAAGGCAGCGAGCAGATCGGCATTCTGAACGCGATCGTCGTGGCCATGGGCGGCGAACCGCATGTGTGGATCGCCATGCCCTTCTGGAACAATTTCTTCCTGATGGTCATTCTCTTGTGGATCCAGACCGGCTTTGCCATGGTGCTGCTGTCGGCAGCGCTGCGCGGCATTCCGGAGGAGACCATCGAAGCCGCCGTCATCGACGGCGCCAACGGGGTGCAGATCTTCTTCAAGATCATGATTCCGCAGATCTACAACACCATCGCGGTCGTCTGGACCACGATCACCATCATTGTCCTGAAGATCTTCGATATCGTTCTCGCGATGACCAACGGGCAATGGGATACGCAAGTGCTCGCCAACCTCATGTTCGACTGGATGTTCCGCGGCGGCGGAGATTTCGGCCGCGGCGCCACCATCGCCATCGTCATCATGGTTCTGGTTATTCCGATCATGGTCTGGAACATCCGCAACGCGCGCAAAGAGATGGAGGGCCGGTAAATGTATTCGCACAAGAAATCACCGCTTGTCTGGTTCTCGCATATCACCGTCCTTGTTCTCGTGGTGCTGTGGACCATCCCGACCTTCGGTCTGCTGGTCACCTCGCTGCGCGACAAGGACCAGATCGTCGCCTCGGGCTGGTGGACGTCCCTTGCCACGTCGACGCAGAACCTGATTTACCGCACGCCGGGCGAGGCCGGGCAGACGCAAGAGGGCGGCCTCTACATCAATGCCGGCAATGCTCTGGAAGGCGGCGCAGGCGTTGTGTCGCGCTTCGGCACCTCCTCGCTCAGTCCAGAGGAATACGAGGTCGGCCAGACCGTCGATCTCGATGACGGCATGCAGCTGCGCGTCGAGGAGAACGGGGATTATCGCCTGACCTCGCCGGAACCCTTCGGCAGGCG
>NZ_CFHTCS010000201.1:0-8160 GCF_984369615.1 Martelella sp.
CAACTACTCGTTTGACCCGATAACGGTGGTATCATGCCGGGTAAAAGGTCGTTCTTTACACTCTTGTCGATCCTGTTTCGCCCCCATCACAAAAAGGCCTGAACCGCCTGTTTGTGGTGGAGGCGCCGGGTACCGCCCCCGGGTCCAATGAGCTTATTACAACGCCGTTTATCACCATAGCCGGAAGAACCGGCAGGCCTGATATAAGTGTTTCAAATGCTTCTGCAAAGGGGGGTAGCGCGCAAAAGGCGGGGAAAGGCGTCCCTATGCCCTTTTCGCGGCCGCTTTCCTCGCGATAGAAGATAAGACCGATTTTGAACGAGGGAGCATCATGCGGCAATATCTGGACCTTCTGGGCCACGTGCTGGAAAACGGAACCGACCGGGCGGACCGGACCGGCACGGGCACGCGCTCCGTCTTCGGCTACCAGATGCGTTATGACCTGTCGGCCGGCTTTCCGGTTCTGACGACGAAAAAGCTGCATCTGCGCTCGATCATCCATGAACTCCTTTGGTTTCTGAAGGGCGACACGAACATCGCCTATCTTAAGGAAAACGGCGTTTCGATCTGGGACGAATGGGCCGATGAAAACGGCGATCTCGGACCGGTCTATGGCGCGCAGTGGCGCTCCTGGCCGACGCCGGACGGCGGCCATATCGACCAGATCGCAAGGCTTGTCGAAGGCATTCGCGCCAATCCCGACAGCCGCCGCCATATCGTCACCGCCTGGAACCCGGCCGAAGTCGACAATATGGCGCTGCCGCCCTGCCACTGCCTGTTCCAGTTTTATGTCGCCGACGGAAAACTCTCCTGCCAGCTCTACCAGCGCTCCGCCGACATCTTCCTCGGCGTTCCCTTCAACATCGCCTCCTACGCGCTGCTGACGTTGATGGTGGCGCAGGTGACGGGCCTGAAGCCCGGCGATTTCGTCCACACGCTCGGCGACGCCCATCTTTACGCCAATCATTTCGAACAGGCGCGCGAACAGCTTTCCCGCATCCCGGGCCCTCTGCCGGTGATGCGGCTCAATCCGGATGTCACCGATCTTTTCGACTTCACCTTCGAGGATTTCGTCCTCGAGGGCTATGAGGCCGCGCCGTCGATCAAGGCGCCGATCGCGGTTTGAGCGACAGACATGTGAGGAGGCGGGGTCGATGACTGCCGAAATCGTAATCATGGCCGCCGTCGCGAAAAACGGCGTGATCGGCAACGGCGCGGCGATGCCCTGGCACCTGGGGTCGGATTTTCGGCGGTTCAAGGCCCTGACGATGGGCAAGCCCCAGATCATGGGACGCAAGACCTATCAGTCGATTGGAAAGCCGCTGCCGGGGCGGACAAATATCATCATCTCGCGCAACCCGGATTTCCTGGCGCCCGGATGCATTGTCGTGTCGAGTCTTGAAGACGCTGTTGCGCTGGCCCGCAAGGATGCTGCCGAAAAGGGCCTCGACGAAATCTATGTGCAAGGCGGGGGCGAGATATACCGGCAGGCGATGACGCTCGCCGACCGTTTGCGCATCACCCATGTGGAAACCGAAGCGGACGGGCAGACCACTTTTCCTGCGATCGATCCGGCGCTTTGGCAACCTGAAAGCAGCGAGAACCTGCCTGCCGGCGAGAAGGACGATTATCCGACGCGCTATGTGGTTTACGCGCGAAAACCCCGATGAACAGGAATTTACCGCGATTTGGCCGCACAGTTGACCGATCGCGTTGAAAGCGACCTTCTGCGTCCCTATAACGGGACAAACGCTGAATGCGTCAATGCGCGGCTGCGGCAATGGTTCCGCAGCCAGGAACTGTTTATTTTGGAAGAGGTGTGAATGCCCTGGAGCAATCAGAATGGCGGCGGTCCCTGGGGAGGGGGCGGCGGCGGCGGCGACAATCAGGGTCCGTGGGGCCAAGGCCCCAAGCGTCCTGGTGGCGGCGGCAACGGCGGCGGCAATGGCGGACCGCCGGATATCGAGGACTTCTTCCGCAAGGGCCAGGATCAGTTCAAGGGCATGTTTCCGGGCGGTTTCAGCATCGGCCTGGTGATGATCGTCATCGTCGTGCTGGCTGGCTTCTGGGTGATGCAATCCGTTTATACGATCCAGCCGGAAGAGCGTGGCGTCGAGCTTCGCTTCGGCGTTCCCAAGGCCGACGTTTCCGGACCTGGCCTGCATTTCATGTTCTGGCCGGTGGAGACTGTCGAGAAGGCGAATATCACGGAACAGCAGCTCAATATCGGGTCGCGGAATTCCGCGCGCACGGGCATCATGCTGACCGGCGACCAGAACATCGTCGATGTTCAGTTTGCCGTGCTCTACAGCGTCACCGACCCGCAAGCCTATCTGTTCAACGTTGAAAACCCGATCGAGACGCTGCAGCAGGTTGCCGAAAGCGCGATGCGCGAAGTCGTCAGCCGCAGGCCGGCCCAGGATGTCTTCCGCGACGATCGTGAAGGCATTTCGGAGGATGTGAAGCAGATCATTCAAAGCACGATGGACGAATACGGCGCCGGGCTGACGATTGCCGCCGTTTCGATCGAGGATGCCGCGCCGCCGGCCGAGGTGGCTGATGCCTTCGACGAAGTCCAGCGTGCCGAGCAGGATGAAGATCGTTTCCTTGAAGAGGCCAACCAGTATGCCAACCGGGCACTGGGGCAGGCGCGCGGTGACGCGGCCCAGATTCGCGAAGCGGCGGCAGCCTACAAGGACCGCGTGGTCATGGAAGCGCTGGGTGAGGCGGATCGGTTCAATTCGATCTACGAAACCTATGTTGCCGTGCCCGAGATTACCCGCAAGAGGCTCTATCTGGAGACCATGCAGGAGGTCTTCTCCAGGTCCAAGAACGTCATCATGGATGAGGACGGGGAGGGTGTTGTGCCCTATCTGCCGCTCGATGCGATCGACCGGAACGCGGCCGCCAGGACGAATGCCGCCAATACGAGCGGCAGCTCATCCTCGTCAACATCGCAGAGCAGCCAGGGAGCGAACCAATAATGTCTTCAAATCGCATATTCGTTCTGCTTGGCGGTATCGTCGCTCTGGCACTTTTGATCTACGCATCGGTTTTCGTGGTCAATCCGCGTGAACAGGCGCTGGTCATCCGTTTCGGCAAGATCTACGCAGTCAAGACCGAGCCCGGCATTTACTTCAAACTGCCGTTCTCGTTTGCAGGCGCCGATCAGGTCCAGTTCGTCTCCAATCAGGACCTCCGTTTTGACCTGGACGATATCCGCGTCCAGGTTTCGGGCGGCAAGTTCTACGAGGTTGATGCTTTCGTCGTTTACAGGATCACGGACGCACAGCGCTTCCGCGAGTCCGTTTCCGGCGATCGCATGGCCGCGGTTTCGCGGCTGCGCACCCGTCTTGATTCGGCGTTGCGCCGGGTCTACGGCCTGCGCGGCTTTGAGGCAGCGCTTTCGACCGAGCGGACCGCCATGATGAAGGAAGTCGGCGACCAGCTCCGTCCGGCGGCGGAAGCGCTCGGCATTTCGATTGTTGACGTGCGTATCCGCAGAACCGACCTGACGCAGGAGGTTTCGGACGAGACATACGCACGGATGCGTTCGGAACGTCTGGCCGAGGCCGAGGCGACGCGCGCGCGCGGCCGCGAACGCGCCGAAGTGCGGCGTGCCGCAGCGGACCGTGAGGTGGTTGAAATCCAGTCGGCGGCTGACCGCGATGCGCAGGTTCTGCGCGGCGAGGGCGATGCCGAGCGGAACCGGGTCCTCGGCGAAGCTTACGGCAAGGATCCGGAGTTCTTCTACTTCTACAGGTCGATGAACGCCTACAGGGATGTACTCGGTGAGAATTCGACCATGGTTCTTTCGCCGAATTCGGAATTCTTTGAGTACTTCCGCTCGTCAGGCGCGAGTGCACTGCCGCTGAGCCCGGCGCTGCCCGGCGGCGCGCCGGCCGAAGAGGTCCAGCAGCAGGCAACCGAGTAATGCTGCTTCAGGATGTTCTGATCG
The DNA here is from genome assembly GCF_984369615.1 of Martelella sp. Taxonomy (NCBI): domain Bacteria; kingdom Pseudomonadati; phylum Pseudomonadota; class Alphaproteobacteria; order Hyphomicrobiales; family Aurantimonadaceae; genus Martelella; species Martelella sp. Next base: position 3,959 of record NZ_CFHTCS010000201.1, read on the forward strand.
GATTTGCGTTTTATCTGATCATCGAGGGGCTGGTCTATGCGCTGGCCCCTTCGCTCTTTGTGGCCATGGCGCGGCTGTTGCCGACAGTGCCGGAAGGCGCGTTGCGCGTGACCGGCCTCATTGCCGTGGCGCTCGGCGTCGGCCTTGTCTGGCTGATCCGCGGATAGGCTTTCGCTGAGCCTTCCGCTATGATGACAATCGACAGGACGGAGGCATGATGACGACGGTCAAGCTGAATTCCCCGGTTTCCCGGGTCATGGCCCGGCACATTGCCGGCGTAGGGCTTCTCGCCGTGGCCGTCATCTCGCCGGTCTCCATGCCGATGATGCCGGCGCGCGCCCAGACGCTTTCCGATGTGTCTGTTGCGGACATCGCCGAGGGATTGCTTCCGTCCGTCGTCAACATCTCCATCTCCGAAGAGGGCGGGCCGACGGGCGAGACCCGGCCCCTGCCGGACGTTCCCGAGGGCCAGCCCTTCGAGGACCTGTTCGAGGATTTCTTCGAGGGCGAGGAGGGGCCGCGCAGCCGGCAGTTCTCCTCGCTCGGGTCCGGCTTTATCATCGATCCCACGGGCATCATCGTCACCAACAACCATGTCATCGAGAATGCCGACACGATCGAGGTGACGTTCTCCGACGGCGCCACGCTGGACGCGGAACTGCTCGGCGTCGATGACAAGACCGACCTGGCCGTGCTCAAGGTCGATCCCGACCGGCCTTTGCCGGCGGTGAAGTTCGGCGATTCGCGCAAGGTCCGGATCGGCGAATGGGTGATGGCGATCGGCAACCCGTTCGGCCTCGGGGGCTCAGTCACGCTCGGCATCGTTTCGGCGCGCGGGCGCGAGCTCGACGGCCCCTATGACAATTTCATCCAGACGGATGCCGCCATCAACAAGGGCAATTCCGGCGGACCGCTGTTCAACATGGATGGCGAGGTCATCGGCATCAACACGGCCATTCTGTCGCCGTCCGGCGGCTCGATCGGCATCGGTTTTTCGGTGCCGAGCGAGCTTGCGGAAAACATCATCGACCAACTGGTCGAGTTCGGACGCACCCGCAGGGGCTGGATCGGCATTCGCGTGCTGGAAGTGAGCGACGCGCTGGCCGCCTCGCTCGGCGCCGAGGACCCCGCCGGCGTTGCCGTGGGCTCGATCATCGAAGGCGGGCCTTCTGATGGCGGACCTCTGAAGGAGGGCGATATCATCCTGTCCTTCGACGGGCAGCCGATCGACAGTCCGCGTGACCTGCCGCGATTCGTCGCCGAGGGCCGGGTCGGAGACCCCGTGGACGTCGAGATCGTCCGCGACGGCGAGCGCATGACGGTTCAGGTTACGCCTGAACTGCTGGAAGAGCCGGAAGCGGTGGACGAGGCGCTGGCCGACAGGCCGACAGCTGAAGGCGACGCCGACACGCCCGGCCTGCCGGTCAGCCTTTACGGCATGACGCTTGCCGAACTCGATGACAATGGCCGTGCGCTCTACCAGATCGACGGCGGTATTGAGGGCGTGCTGATTACCGAGGTGGAAGAGGGTAGCGCGGCCGCCGACGAGGGACTGATGCCCGGCATGGTGATCGCCGAAGTCGGCCAGGACGCCGTGACGACGCCGCAGGAGGTGCGCTCGCGCATTGTGGAGCTGATTTCTCAGGGGCGCCGCAGCGTCTCGCTCATGGTCGCCGAGCCGGACGGCACGCTCGTCATCAAGAGCCTGGTGCTGGAATAGGGCGTTGCCCGGAAAAGTGGATCCCGGTACTCCATCCGGAAACGCCTAAAAAACAAAGAGACAGAGCGCTCTCGCGATTCGCAACAAGAGCGGAAGCGTCTTGGAGCGCCGTGCGTTCATTCGGACGCACAAAGGACGCTCTAACCTATTGAATCTAAGCATCGTGCTTTCCGAAAAACGATTCCGATTTTCGGGCCGATGCGCTAGCTGTCGCGTTGCCACTCAGCCTTCAGAAGGCGGTAGAGCACGTGGCGTTTGAGATGGGGGTGGCTGTCGGGAATCGAGGGATGATCAAAATCGCCCTCAGGGTCCCGCCGCATGCCGAGCCTTTCCATGACCGCCGTCGAGCGGTGATTCCCTGCAACAGCGAATGACACAAGCTGGTCGTGGCCGCGCTCCTCGAAGGCCAGTGCGATCATGGCGCGCGCGGCCTCGGTTGCGTAACCCTTGCCCCAGTAACGGGTCGCCATGCGCCATCCGATCTCGGGCGTGCCCTTCGGCGAGATGTCGGCGCTGTAGCTCTTGTTCAGCCCCGTGAAGCCGATCACGTCCCCGGTCCCTTTCAGCTCAACGGCGGGAAAGCCATAGCCGCTGTCGGCGATCATCTTGCGGACCGTGTGGAACATCTCATCGCTCTCGGCGCGGGTGCGGCGCATGGGAAAGAAGGCCATGACCGTTTCATCGGCGTTGATCTCGTGGAACAGGTCGCGGTCGCGATCCTCCCAGTTGCGGATGACAAGGCGTTCGGTTTCAGTGAGCTTCACCGTCTGAACTCCTCTTCGTGGTATCCCTGAATATAAAGCAGCGCGGTCAGATCTGCGTGGTCGATGCGGATATCGGCCTTTTCGGCAACCGTGGGCTTGGCGTGAAGCGCGACGCCGGAGCCGGCCAGTTCCAGCATGCCGAGGTCGTTGGCGCCGTCGCCGACCGCCATGATCTCGGTCTCTGCAATACCGCGCTTGCGCGCCACGTCATGCAGCGCCTCGATCTTGGCCTGTCGGCCGAGGATCGGGTCCGCAACCTGGCCGGTCAGCTTGCCGTCTCTTTCGACGAGCGTGTTGGCGCGGTTCTCGTCAAAGCCGATCATCGCGCCGATGCGGCTGGTGAAGACGGTAAAGCCGCCGGAGACCAGCGCGGTATAGCCGCCATTGGCCTTCATCGTCGCGATCAGTTCCTTGCCTCCCGGCGTTAGCGTGATGCGCTTTTCGATGATCTCGTCGACAATGCCGATATCAAGGCCGGCAAGCAAAGAGACGCGCTCGCGCACGGCAGGCTCGAATTCGATCTCGCCATTCATGGCGCGCGCGGTAATGGCGGCGACCTTTTCCTTCAGCCCGACTTCGGCGGCAAGTTCGTCAATGCATTCCTGACCGATCATGGTCGAATCCATGTCGGCCAGAAGCGCCTTCTTGCGGCGTCCGATCAGCGGCTGGATCACGAGGTCGATCGCTTCGCCGGCAATAATCTCGCGGATAGCGCTTTCGGCCGTCTGTCGGATCACATGATGTTCGAGATAGAGGTCGACGGCCACGCCCGCGCGCAGCCAGTCGATCTTGTCCACGGCAACGGCGTTCGAGAGCCTGGAAAGCTGCGCATCGGTCAAAACGGGGTTTGACGGATCGGCGACAAGCGTGGCAACGAGAACCATGACGAATTCCTTGGAAAGCAAACGGCGTGCGATCCTGATAACCGGGCCGACGGCGGGCGGCAAGTCCGCTTATGCTCTGCGACGCGCGCGAGAGACTGGCGGCGTCGTGATCAATGCCGACAGCATGCAGGTCTATGACACGCTACGGGTGCTGACGGCGCGTCCTTCGCCAGACGATATGGAGGGGATCGCGCATTTCCTCTACGGGCATGTGGCCGCCGGCGCCGACTATTCCACCGGCGCATGGCTGCGAGACGCGGCCGCGCTGATCGATCGGCTGGAAGGCGAGGGGCGGTTGCCGGTCTTTGTTGGCGGCACGGGGCTTTATTTCAAGGCCCTGACGGAGGGGTTGGCGGAGATGCCGGAGGTTCCAGCCAAGATCCGTGCGCATTGGCGGCGGGCGCTGGCCGAAGAGGGACCCGAAGCGCTTCATCATGTTCTGGCCGACCGCGACCCGGTCATGGCGGCGCGACTGGAACCCGCCGATGGGCAACGGATCGTGCGTGCGCTTGAAATCAGGGAGGCTTCCGGCCGGTCGATCGCGGATTATCAGGCGGAGACGCCGCCGCCGCTGATCCGTCCGGATGCGGCGGAGAAAGTGGTCATTCTGCCGGAGCGCCCGATCCTGCATGATCGTATAAACCGACGCTTTTCCGCCATGCTGGATCAGGGAGCGGTTGAGGAGGTGAAAGCCCTTCTGGCGCTTGACCTTGCCCCCGAAATGCCGGTGATGCGGGCAATCGGCGTTCGCGAGATCGCAGCCATGCTCAATGGCGAGATGGATCGCGAAACCGTCATCGCGCGGGCGAGCGCCGCGACCCGGCAGTATGCCAA
>NZ_CFHTCS010000202.1:0-8061 GCF_984369615.1 Martelella sp.
CGATCTTCACCCGCGACGGCGATGCCGCCCGCGAATTCGCCCGCAAGATCAAGGTCGGCATGGTCGGCATCAATGTCCCGATCCCGGTTCCGATGGCGTTTCATTCCTTCGGTGGCTGGAAGGCCTCGCTCTTCGGCGATCATCACATGCACGGTCCCGAGGGCGTGCGCTTCTATACCCGCATGAAGACCATCACCAGCCGCTGGCCCAAGGGCATCCGCTCAGGCGCCGAATTCTCCATGCCGACGATGAAATAGGCGGCATCCGCATACCCGGGACAATAGCAATCCGCCCCTTACCGGGCGGATTTTTTCTGCTATACCAACGGTCACAAGAGAGACAGGGGCGCCCGATCAAACGGGCTGAGAAGCACCCTTGGAACCTGATCCGGATCATACCGGCGGAGGGAGTCGCTCGGGCCTTTCCTGATCTGGCCCGTCCGGCTTTCCCGCTGAAACAAGAAAAGGGAAACCGGCATGACGGACGCCGACATTCTGTTGACCGAGATGCGCGAGAAAGCGCCGCTGGTGCACTGCATCACCAATCATGTGGCGATGAACATCGCCGCCAATGTCCTGCTTGCGGCCGGCGCATCTCCCGCGATGGTGCTGGCAGAGGAAGAGGCGGGCGAATTTGCCGGGCTCGCCGATGCCTTGACGATCAATATCGGCACGCTGACCTCCGCCCGACTGGCCTCCATGAAGGCGGCCATTGCCGGCGCAAGAGACGGCGGAAAGCCCTGGGTGTTCGACCCCGTCGCCCATTTCGCAACCGACTATCGCAGAAAGGCCGCGCGCGCGATCCTCGATCTCGGCCCGGCCGTCCTGCGCGGCAATGCCTCGGAAATCCTCGCCTTCTCCGGCGCGGCGGCACACGGCAAGGGCGTTGATGCCGGCGATGGCGTTCTTGCGGCGGAAGAGACCGCGCGCCGTCTTGCCGCCGAGGGCAAGATGGTGGTTGCCGTCACCGGCGAGACCGATTTCGTTACCGACGGCCGTCGCGCCGCGCGGGTTGCGGGCGGTTCGCCCCTGATGCCGAAGGTCACCGCGCTCGGCTGCGCGCTGACCTGCCTTGTCGGGGCCTTTGTCGGCACGCGCCCGGCCGATCCCTTTTCCGCAACGATCGCCGCCTTCGCGCTCTATGCGGTCGCCGGCGGCAAGGCGCACGGAATGGCGCAAGGCCCCGGCACCTTCGCCGTGCAGTTTCTCGACGCCCTCGCCGCAACGGGCCCGGCGGAACTGAAGGCCGGCGCCAGGGTTACACTCCTGTGAGGCGGGACGTGCGCGGCTGTGACGGCGCAGGGCGCCTCGGCATCGGCCGATTGAAACGCGGGCAGCCCCTTTCCACATGTCCCGCAGGCGGCCCCGTCGCCGAACATACCAACAGGCAGCGATGGCCCACGTCCATCGGGAAGGCAAAGACATGATTGCGAATATTCTTTCGATCGCCGGCTCCGATCCCTCGGGCGGCGCCGGCATCCAGGCCGATCTCAAGACGTTTTCGGCACGGGGGACCTACGGCATGGCGGCGATGACGGCGCTGACGGCGCAGAACACGCAGGGCGTGACCGGCGTGCACGAGGTGCCGTCCGCTTTCGTCGCCGAGCAGATCGCGGCGATCTTCGACGATGTCTCCGTCAGCGCGATCAAGATCGGGATGATCGCCAACGCCAGTATCGCCATCACCATTGCCGACAGCCTGCGTCACCACGTCGAGGTGCCGGTCGTGCTCGACCCGGTGATGGTGGCCAAGGGCGGACACCGGCTTCTGCCGGAGGACGCGGTGGAGGCGCTGAAGGAGCATCTCCTGCCGCTTGCCGCCGTTCTGACGCCGAACCTGCCGGAGGCAGCCGCCCTGCTTGACGCGGACGTCGCGACCAATCGTGAAGCGATGATCGCCCAGGGCAATGCGCTGCGCGGGCTCGGCGCCCAGGCCGTTCTGATGAAGGGCGGCCATCTGGAGGGCGACGACTGCCCGGACCTGCTGGTAACCGCTCTCGGCCATCAATGGCTGGAGGGCGCGCGGATCGACACGGAAAACACCCACGGCACGGGCTGCACCCTGTCGAGCGCGATCGCCGCGGAAATCGGAAAGGGGCTTGCGCTTGCCGAAGCCGTCGTCATCGCCAAGGATTATGTCGCCGGCGCGATCGCGGCATCGGACAGGCTGTCCGTCGGCTCCGGCCACGGCCCCACCCATCACTTCCATGCCCTTTGGCCGTGATTTCAACAAATAGTGATGCCTAACGTCCGCGCGCGGGGCGAATTGATCTTTCGCGGCCGCTTACGCCACTGGCATCCCGTCGGCGGCTGGATATACTGCAGGCGAAACGAGAAGGAGGTCTCGATGAAGAAGAACTATCTGATCGCCGGCGCCGTGGCGCTCTGTCTTGGCGCGGGCCCGGTTTTCGCGCAGGACGCCCCGCAAATGCTCCGTCAGGATGACATGAAGGCTATCGGCCAGGCCATGGGCCAGCTCGGCGCCATCGCCAAGGGCCAGAAGGGCTACGATCCGGTCGTGGTCGAGGGCGCCCTGTCGTCGATCGCCGGTCATGCGAAGGACTTTCCGACGCATTTCCCGCCGGATTCCAAGACCGGAAACGACACGGAAGCAAGCCCGGCGATCTGGGAGAACATGGACGATTTCACCGCCCGCGCCGACAAGCTTGCCGCCGATGCGAACGCGCTACTCGCCGACCTTCCCTCCGACCAGGCCGCCGTCGGCAAGGCGATGCAGACGCTTGGCGCCAATTGCGGCGCATGCCACGAAATCTATCGCGTCAAGAACTGACCCCGGTAGCCCTGGACCAGGGCTGAGACGGGTATTCAAGGAGCCGAAGCGTGAGACCACGCATCACGATCGGAGTGCTGGTTGTCGCCGCGCTGTTCATGGGCGCGGCGTTCATCGTTGCGCTCACGCCGCCCAGGCTTGACCCCGAAGCGCTCAGAAGCGCCGCGGTCGCCGACACGCAAAACGGCGAGAAAATCTTCTGGGCAAGCGGTTGCGCCGGCTGCCATGCCGCCCCCGGTGCCGAAGGCGACCAGAGGCTGGTGCTCGCCGGCGGCCTGCCGATCGAAAGCGATTTCGGCACGTTTCATGCCCCGAACATCTCGCCCGACGAAGGCCACGGCATCGGCGACTGGACCTTTTACGAGTTTGCCAATGCGCTGAAGAAGGGCATCGGGCGCCATGGCGAGAACCTCTACCCCGCCCTGCCCTACACGTCCTATGTGCGCATGACGAACCAGGATGTGCGCGACCTGCACGGCTACATCATGACGCTGCCGAAGAGCAGCGAACCGAGCAAGCCGCACGACATTGCCTTCCCGTTCAACATCCGGCTGGCGCTTTCCTTCTGGAAACGACTCTATTTTTCCGATCAGCCGCGCGTCACGCTTGCCGACGCCGCGCCCGAGGTCATGCGCGGACAGTATCTGGTGGAAGGCCCGGGCCATTGCGGCGAATGCCACACGCCGCGCAATGCGCTTGGCGGCCTGAAATATGGCGACTGGCTGGCCGGCGGGCCCAACCCCGACGGCGAAGGCATGATCCCGGACATCACGCCGGGATCGCGGGCCATCGGCGACTGGACGGCAAGCCAGATCGCAGACTATCTCGAGACCGGCTTCACGCCCGATTACGATACGGTCGGCGGCTCGATGGTCGAGGTGCAGCAGAATGTCTCGCACCTCACGCGCGCCGATCTCGAGGCGATCGGCGCCTATCTGAAGGCCGTGCCGGCAAAGTGAGGCCGGCCGGTTTCAGGCGAGCGACTGCAGATAGCGCATGCCCGTCACCGGCCGGGCGACAAACTCCATCTGCTGGTAGAACTGGTGCGCCTTGGTGTTGCCCGTGGCGGCGCTGACGGAGAGATAGGCGCAACCCGCCGCCCTGGCGAAGTCGCGCGCGCGGGCAATCAGATGCTGGCCGACGCCATGGCTGCGATGGCCGTCGCGCACAAAGAGATGATGCAGGTCCATGCCGCGCAGGCCCTGCTGGGCGCGGTAGAGCGGGGTCAGAAGCGCATATCCGAGAAGCTGGGAACCGCCGTCGGCGACGAGCGCCGTTACCCAGGGCGCCGGCCCGAACAGGTCGCGCTTCAGCCCTTCGGCGTTCGCCTCCACGGCGTCGCCGTGAAAGGCGGCCAGAAGGCCGATCATGTCGAGCAATTGGGGAATATCGGTTTCGACCGCTTTCCTGATGGTCATCAGTGCGGGTCGTTCCAGCGAGATTTCGTCTTGGTCTTCGGTCATTGTCGTCCCTGGCCTTCGTTTCGAGCACCGCCGGGGACTTTGCTTCAACACCTTAGCCGCCCCCTGGCGGCCGGTGATGAACATGATCAATCGCGGCCGCTCCTATCGGAACAGCCAAAAATACGTGTGGTTGTGGGTCACGGTCTTGATCATGGATTTTCAGATGCGCCGAAACGGCAGACTTGTCAATTGAAAAATCACGCATGCTCCTCCGCGCACAGGCCGTGGTCGGCGAGCGAACGGATGACATAGCATTCGCCGACAGCGTCGGCGTCGCAATGACCGGCGATCCGCGCCAGTTCCGTCTCCAGCCGTTTCAGCCGCGCGATCTTCTCGCGCACGAGGGCGAGGTGGTCGCGGGCAATCGCATCGGCGCGATCACACGGGGTTTCGGGATGCGCGGAAAGCTCCAGCAATTCGCGGATCGCATCAAGCGAGATGCCAAGGTCGCGGGCATGACGGATTAAGGCGAGCCGGCTCTCCTCCTCCCGCCCGTAACGGCGCTGATTGCCCTCGGACCGTTCCGCCGGCGCAATCAGCCCGCTCTGCTCGTAATAGCGGATGGTCGGCACCTTGACGCCGGTGCGCCGCGAAAGCTCGCCGATGGAAAACATGTTTCAGAAAACCTCTTGAACCTATAGTCGCTGGAGCAATTATGGTGACCGGCATCGACAATTGCAACGGGTCGCGGACAATGAGCGCATGCTGCGGACAAGCCACTTTCGACGGCATGTCGGAAGCCTACAAGAAAAGACTGAAGATCGTCATCCTTCTCAACGCGGCGATGTTCATCGTCGAAATGGCGGCGGGCCAGGCGGCGCGGTCGCAGGCTCTCCAGGCAGACGCCCTCGACTTTCTCGCCGACGCGCTGACTTACGGCATCTCCATGGCGGTGATCGGCGCCTCTCTGAAGACACGGTCCGTGGCCGCCGCTTTCAAGGGCGCGAGCCTGTTGCTGATGGGTCTCTGGGTGTTCGGGTCGACGGTATGGCGGTTTTTCACCGCCGGCGTGCCGGAAGCGCCGGTGATGGGCGTCATCGGTCTGATGGCGCTTGCCGCCAACCTCGCCACGGTGCTGCTGCTCGTCAGCTACAAGGATGGCGACGCCAATGTCCGCTCCGTCTGGCTCTGCTCGCGCAATGACGCGATCGGCAATGTGGCGGTGATGGTCGCGGCCCTCGGCGTCTGGGGCTCGAGCGCCGCCTGGCCGGACCTCGCCGTCGCCTTCGTCATGGCCAGCCTGTTCCTCTCCTCCGCCTTCCAGATCCTGGCCCAGTCATGGCGGGAATTCCGCGCGGGCGAAGCAGAGGCGGGCGCGCCGAACCCGCCTGCCGAAGACGCGTGCTGCGAGAGGACCTGCTGCGACAGCCGGAGCGAGAGCCGACCCGCCTGAGACCAAAAAGCCCGGACAAGCGCGCCCGGGCTTCTTTCGCCATCCGGTCTCCGGTCGGAAGCACCTATTTGCAGTTGGCCCGGGCCCAGTCCATATAAAGCGCCATCGCCTTCTTCGCCATCGGGCCGAGATCATAGTCACGGTCATCAAGCCTGGTGACGGGAACCACCTTGTTGTAATTGCCGGTCATGAACAGCTCGTCGGCTTCCATGAAGTCCTTCACCGTCAGCGTGCGCTCCTCGGCGGGGATGCCGTTCTCGCGGAAGAGCTTGAGGATGCGGCGGCGGGTGATGCCCGCCAGGAAGCAGCCATTGTCGGCCGGCGTCATCGGGATGCCGTCCTTGACGAGGAAGATGTTGGCGGACGCCGTTTCGGCGACATTGCCGTTCATGTCGCAGGCAAGCGCATTGTCGAAACCGCGGGCCCGCGCTTCCAGCATCATCCGTCCGGAATTCGGGTAGAGGCTGCCCGCCTTGGCATGGGTCATCGCCACTTCCGGCGAAGGCCGGCGGAAGGGCGACAGCGTGAGACGCACCGGCACGGTGGAGCGCATCGGCGTCTCGAACAGGCAGAGCGCGAACCGCGTGGAGGCCGGATCGGGCGGCACGAGGCCGGCAAGGCCGTGCTCGGCCCAGTACATCGGCTTGATGTAGACGGCCTCCGCCCCCTTGAAGCGTTTCAGCCCCTCCCACACCAGCGCCTCGATCTCCTCAGGCGTATGAGTCGGCTCAAGGCCGAGCGCCCGCGCCGAGCGGTTGATGCGCTTGCAGTGCTCGTCGAGATCGGGCGCCATGCCCTCGAAAAAGCGTGCGCCGTCAAACACGGTCGAGGCAAGCCACATCGCATGCGAGGTCGGGCCGATCAGCGGCGGATTGCCGGGAAGCCATTCGCCATCGACATGGGTCCAGGTTTCCGATGACGGGGAAGTATCGACTGCCATTTCATTCTCCTTGCAACGCCGCCGGCCTTCGCTATGCGCCTCGCAAGGTCGGTCGCTGGGAAAGGGGCCGGTGCGGCAGCGTGCGCCGGAAGGCGGGCGGCGGAAATTCAATGCAGCCAATCAAGACTTCGCCCGGCAGAAGGTCAAGCGGAAAATCCCCGGGCCCGCCCTTTCCCGGAGAACGGAATCCGCTGCGCTTCCCGCGCCTGTTGATCTTCGCCACCGCGGCATAAAAAAGCCGGCGGACAAACCGCCGGCCTCGAAAATTCCCGATCGTCGCGGCCGTTATTCGGCGAGAGAAACCGGAACCTCGTAGTTCACCCGGAGCGCATGGCTGTAGGGGCAAACGATATGGGCCTGATGGACGAGGTTTTCCGCGGTCTCACGATCGAGGCCCGGAATGGAGATGGTGAGTTCCGCGGTAATGCCGAAACCTTCGCCATCGTCGCGCGGGCCGACGCCGACGGTCGCCGATACAGTCGTTTCCTTGGGAAGCTTGACCTTCTTCTTGGCGGCGACATTGTGAAGCGCGGAGTTGAAGCAGGCGGCATAGCCGGCGGCGAAAAGCTGCTCGGGGTTGGCTCCTTCGCCGCCCGGACCGCCCATTTCCTTCGGCAGGGCGAGATTGACTTCGAATGCGCCGTCTTCGGTGCGGGCCGTGCCTTCGCGGCCGCCGGTTGAAATGGCCTTGGTGGTGTAAAGCGTCTTGATCATGGCATTGCTCCTTGTTGAGGCGGAAACCGCCTTCCTCGAGAAAACTTCCATTTCTTCTACGACGCGGCGGAGCCCGATCGGTTCCGTTCCGTATCGCATGGATTTTAAATAGCGCACAATTAAATTGTTTACAATATTATTTTGCGATTTTTATCATCTCTCCTATATTGCGCAAATGACCCATGATGACGACCGCCAGCCCCGGCTTGATGACCAGCTCTGTTTTGCCGTCTATGCCACCGAGCACGCCTTCGCGCGCGCCTACAAGCCGCTCCTGTCGAAGCTCGGCCTGACCTATCCGCAATATCTGGTGATGATGGTCCTTTGGGAACACCGCACGCTGTCGGTCAACGCCATCGGCGCGCGGCTGGGGCTCGACAGCGGCACGCTGTCCCCGCTTCTGAAGCGGCTGGAAACGGCAGGCCTGATTGCAAGGCGTCGGGCGGCCGACGACGAGCGCCGGGTCGAGATCACGCTGACGCTGAAAGGCCTGGCGATGCGCGAAGATGCCGAGACCGTCGGCCGGTCAATCGCGCAGAAAACGGGCTGCACGGCGGAAGAGGCCCGCGCGCTGCACGCCCGGCTGAACGCGCTGCGGCAGCATCTCCTGGAAAGCGAGGAATAGCCGGCCGTTCGCCTCAGGGCAGAACGGCGCGCACCCTGCCAACTTCCGTGCCGTTCCAGTTCTTCAGCCCGGAATCGGCCATCTGCCGCAGGCGCTCCGAGAGCGCCGCGTCATCGGCAAGTTGCCTTGCGAGAAC
>NZ_CFHTCS010000203.1:0-8047 GCF_984369615.1 Martelella sp.
AAATAGGTTAGAGCGTCCTTTGTGCGTCCGAATGGACGCACGGCGCTCTAGCCCGTGATCTCGGACTCCTCCGGGATATAACTGGCGAGCGGGAGCCTGGCCCTCGCCTTCGTGGGATCCTCGCCGTAAACCGGCCCGCCGCCGCGCACGAACCGCACATCGTCGTCCGGCCGGACCTTCCAGTTCCAGCTTACCGGCGCTCGTCGCGCCTTCGTGGCCGTGTGGATCAAACGTCGGCGCTCCTGGCTGAGCAGCACGCGCTGAGCGATGACCTCCGGATCATACCCGCCGTGCTCCGAAAGCGATAACAGACGGGCAAGGATGTCCTCGGCGTCCTTGTCGGCGCTGCGGTCGCACAGTTCCTCGGGGTCTTCCTCGATATTGAAGAGGAGATTGGCGAGGGTCCCGATCCGGATCAATTTCCAGGCGCCCTCCTTCACCATCCTGACCGGCGCCGGAGAGCCGCCGGCATTGAAGTCGGAGATCACCAGATCGGGCCAGTTCGCATCGGCGCCGCTCTGCAGGAAACGGAGCAGGGAACGGCCGTCAAGGGTCTCCTCGCACGGCAGCGGCTCTTCATGTTTGCCGCGGGCAAAATCGATGAATGTCGGCAGAAGGTCCACGAGCGACACGTTCTGCCTGATCCGGCGCGGAGCAAAGCGTTCCGGCCATGACACAAACAACGGCACCCGCTCGGCATATTCGAACATGCACATCTTGAACCACATGCCGCGTTCGCCCAGCATCTCGCCGTGATCCGAGGTGAAGACGATGACTGTGTCGTCGCCGAAGCCGGCGTCTTCAAGCGTGTCGAGCAGCCTTCCGATGCGCTCGTCGATCCAGGTGACCATGGCGTAATAGGCTCGCCTGGCGGCTATCACATTCTCCTCGGCAACGGGCATCTCATGGCGGCGATGATTGTAGTAGAGCTGCAGGCTCAACGGATCCATCCTGTCCGGGTCGATCGGCCCGACGCGCGGAAGATCGATCTCCGCGCCCTCATACATGTCCCAGTATGGTTGCGGCGCATCGAAAGGCGGATGGGGATGGGTGTATGAAACGGTCAGGAAGAAGGGACGCTTGTCCTTCCGGTCACGCGCCTTGTCCCAGATATACTGCTCGGCCAGCAGTTGAACCTCTTCGTCATAATCGATCTGAAGATTGCGCTTGCATGGTCCGGCATCGAGAATGGGACGCATGCTCACGCCGGCAATGTTGGGCGCCGTCCTGGGCATTTTCGCATTGGCGGTCCAGCTGAAATCCGAGGGATAAATGTCCGTGGTCAGCCGATTTTCATAGCCATGCAGCTGGTCCGGGCCGATGAAATGCATCTTGCCGACAAGCGTCGTGTCATAGCCGAGATTGCCGAGAAAATGCGGAATGCAGGGGACATCGCAACCAAGCGGCGTGGCATTGTCCCAGGCCTCGATCGCGGGCGCAAGGCGTCCCGACATCATCGAGGCGCGGCTCGGGCAGCATATGGGCGAGTTTGCGTAGGCCGCGTCGAAGACCACGCTGCGCTCGGCCAGGCGGGTCAGGTTCGGCGCCTTGACGACCTTGTGGCCGTATGTCGGCAGGATATCGGCCGTCAGTTCATCGACGACGATAAATAGGATATTCGGAGCTTCGCTCATGGTGTCACAACCTGTCTGAAACCGTGGATGGGGCCCGCCGCCGGATTTCGGCCGCAGGGTCTGGGATCATCAGGCGGATAAGACGAACCGCCTGATGATCCGGCTTTGCCCTTCGGCGTGTCCGGCAATCGGAGAACAGCGACCGTTCATCGGCCGACGCGCCCGGACGCGGATGACGATCATCCGCCCGCGCGCGGGTTATTTGAGGCCTGCAGCCTTGATGATCGGCGCCCATTTTGTGGTTTCGGTCGCGATCATCTCACCGAAGCCCTCAGCCGTGGTCGGCCATATCGCCATGCCCTGCCGGGTAAGCGTGGCGACAACGTTCTCATCGGTCAGGGCGGTCTGGGCAGCGGCATTCAACCGCTCGACAATCGCCCGCGGCGTTCCGGCGGGAACGACCAGGCCGAAGAACGTCAATGCCTCGAAATCCTTCACGCCGGCCTCGGAGAAGGTCGGCACGCCCGGCGCGAACGCGGATTCCTTCATCTGACCGATGGCCAGCCCGACGACCTCGCCGGCCTTCAGCGGCTCCACCTCGCTGGGCAGAATATTCATCATCAGCGGCACGTGACCGCCCATCAGCGCGGTCTGGGCCGGCGCGCCCCCGTTGAACGGAATATGGATCAGGTCGATACCCGCCTGCGCCTCGAGCAATTCGATAGCGAGATGACTGGGCGTTCCGATGCCGTAGGACGCGACCGGAATGACGCCCGGATCGGCCTTGGCAGCCTCGATCACCTCCCCGAGCGTCGTGAAACCGGACTCTTTCGAGGAGACAAGGATGACGGGATTGGCGCTGAGCAGGGATACCGGCTCGAAATCGGCAATCGGGTCGTAACCGACATTATCCAGAATGATCGGATTGGTGATCAGATTGGCCGCCACCGCCACAAGCACGGTATATCCGTCCGGCGCCGCTTCCGCGACGCTTTTCGCCGCGATGGTCGCGCCCCCGCCCGCCTTGTTGACGACGACGATGTTCTGGCCGACATCCCTTGCCATCGCCTCCGCGATGACGCGAACGGCAACATCGGTCGCTCCGCCTGCCGCGTAGGGAACCACGAATGTGATCGGGCGGGTCGGATAGTCGCTCTGCGCCAGCGCGCCGCCTCCCGCCAAGGCCATAGCGGCCGCCGCGAGACAGCCGACAAGTTTGCTTGTCCATTTCAACATTGTTTTCCTCCCTTTTTCAAACGCGTCAAGCCGGGTTCCCGTCAACGGAGACCCTGCCGCATGCTCGAAACCGGCAATCCGATTCCCCTCCAGAGCTGTTATTACGGCCTAGACAATCGTTTGTTCAATGTTGAACACAGGCTTTTCCATTTGTCAAGCGCGAGGCCTGCCGGGCGAAGCTCCCGCCTGTCGCCGGTCGATCTCCACAACGCCGTCTCGCGCGGCGCGCCTTGCCGAAACCGCTGCGACGCAGACGTCGGCCTTCGCTGGCAAAGGCCGGACGGAAGGGCAAGAATGCCACAATGCCGCGATTATGTCAGAAAAAACACGCCTTGGATGCAATCATCGCTCGCGCGCGTTTTGTCGCGCCGAAGCCGCTCAGTCGGCCGCCTCGTTCTCCCAATAGGCGTTGGCAACGCCCGGCCACCTGACCATGCCGGCGACAAGCGTATCGATCTCGGCGTGGATGACGGCGGTGCGCACGAGCGTGGCGCCGATCTCGACCAGACCATCCTCGCGCTCCTCGATCTCGATGTCGCGCACCGGATAATGGGCGCGGTCGAGCTCCTCGAAGAGCCGGCGGCGCACGGCGGAGATCCTGTCCTCGCTGGTGACGACGCGTACGACGAACATGGCCTCGCCGGCATTGGGGTTGAGCGGCAGGCGGTTTATCCGGTCGGCGACCGGATGGAGCAGGGTGTTGGCGGCAAGCACCACGATGGTGACCAGCACCGCTTCTGCCAGCATGTCGGCCCCCGCGCTGGCGCCGGCGGCGGCCGAGCACCAGAGCGTCGCGGCGGTATTGAGGCCGCGCACATTATAGCCCTCCTTCATGATCACGCCGGCGCCGAGAAAGCCGATGCCGGAGACCACGTAGGAGATGACGCGAACCGCCTCGACATCTCCCGCTACCCGCTGGCCGAGATCGACGAAGGCCGCTGCGCCGATGGCGACCAGCGCATTGGTGCGCACACCGGCGCTGCGCTGGCGATACTGCCGTTCCGCGCCGATCGCCGTGCCGCAGATGAAGCCGATGATCAGGCTGAGCGCACTGTCGAGGATCGGAAAAAGCTGAAAGGTATTGAGGAAGTTCATGCTGTGCTGGTCCCGCTTTCGTCCTGCCGGCGACTGTCAGGCAAGCTGCCCCCCCGGCGAAAGCGCTTTATTCAGTACGAATATGACATGCGCATTATGCCGCGGGTGCTAAAGCCAGAAGTCCGGAATGGTTTCGGAAAGCCTCGGACCGAGGCGAAGCGGCGCGATCTTCTCGGCGAGGCCGGTCCTGTCGGAAATGTCGACCCCGACGCCGCAGATGGTCGCCGGGCCGGTCGCCGCCTCGAAGCGGGACTTGTTCATCTTGGAGACAAACCGGGAAAGCGGCTCCTCCTTGTCCATGCCGAGCGAGGAATCGTAATCGCCGCACATGCCCGCATCCGACATATAGGCGGTTCCGCCGTTGAGGATCTGGCAGTCGGCGGTCGGCACATGGGTATGGGTGCCGACGACGAGGCTGGCGCGACCATCGACGAAATGGCCGAAGGCCTGCTTCTCGCTGGTGGCTTCGGCGTGGAAATCGAAGACGATGGCGTCCACCTGGTCCTTGAGCTGGCAGGCGCCGAGAATGTCCTCGCCCGCCTTGAAGGGGTCATCAAGCTCGGGATGCATGAACACGCGGCCCATGATGTTGGCAACGAGCACGCGCGCGCCGTTGCGGGCGTAATGGATGCTCGAGCCCCTGCCCGGCGTGCCGGCCGGATAGTTCGCGGGCCTCAGGAACTGCTCGTGCCGGTCGGCGAAGATGATCGCGTCCTTCTGGTCCCAGACGTGGTTGCCGGTGGTGACCACATCGGCGCCGGCATTGATGGTTTCCTGGAAGATCGTCTCGGTGATGCCGAAGCCGCCGGCGGCATTCTCGCCGTTGACGATCACGAAATCGAGCCTCAGATCGCTGATCAGGCCCGGCAGGCGGTCCCACACCGCCTTGCGGCCCGTCTTGCCGACCATGTCCCCGAGAAAAAGCAAACGCATGAAAAATCCAATCTGTCCCGTACGGCGCATGCCGGAACCCTCGGCGTTCCGGCACTCGTGCAGACAGGCTCTAACGCCCCAAGGCTTTCATGCAAATGGTTTTTGTCGAAAACGAGCCGGAAAGGACGGTTCAGGCCCGGTTTTCCGTCCGCCGGAAACCGCTTTCGGTGATGATCGCATCGAGCGGCACATCGTGGGGTTCGGCGGGAACAGCAGGAACTTCCTGAAGATCGAAGGCGATGCCGACGAGAAGCGGCCTTCTGCCGCGCCCGGCAAGGCGCGCAATCGCCCGGTCGTAATGGCCGGCGCCATAGCCGATGCGGTTGCCGGCCTCGTCAAAGACCGAAAGCGGCATCAGCAGGATATCGGGATCGACTTCGGCTGCCTGCTCGCCCGGCGCGCGGGTGCCGAAGCCGCCGGCAACGAGCGCCTCGCCCGAACGAAAGCTGCGAAAGACGATGGTCTCGCGGTCGATCACTGCGGGAAGCGCCAGCGCCGCGCCGGCGTTTTCCAGCAACGTCATGAGCAGGCCGACATCGACCTCGGAGCGGATGGGATGATAACCGGCGACGCGTTTTCCGGCAATCTCGGGAGCAAGCGCCTCGGCGCCATGGGTGGCGATCGCCAGGCTTTTCGCACGGCGCTCTTCCGCCGTCATCGCGTCCCGGCGCTTGAGGCTGCGATTGCGCATGTCCGGCTTGCTGTCTGGCACGTCGTTCACACGCATGTCCTGCCTGCGTCGCATAAAAAAGTCGGTCCACGGCGACCGATGGAATCGGTTGGATCCTGGGCGCCTACAGAAGTAGGTGGGCGCCATATAACCAAGCCCACGAGCGAGGTCAGGGACAGCTCCCTTAGGATCGAGTAAGGCCCCGGGGATTCGTTGATTCCTGTCGAGAAGCGCAGACCGTAACCTTTATATAAGGCTCTGGCCTTCCGCCCGCCAGAGGGAAATGAAGTCGCAGCCATGATTTTTCCGAAATCGCCAGAAGCGTCTCCGGACCTCCGGAAAACCGGCTATTTGTCGGCGCCCGACACCTTCCTGGAAAGCGTCGAAAGCCGCTCGGCGAGATTTTCCAGAACGGCCGCCACCTCATCGTCATGGGCCGCCCGCGCGTTGTCCGCGGACCCCGCCTTGGCCCGCAGTTCCTCAAGCTCGGATGCATTGGCATCGACAAGGGCTTGCAGGTCGTGCAACTCGTCCATGATCATGATGCCCGCCATCACCGTCAGCCGCAGGTCGCCGATCTCGCCAAACTGGCCGCGCAGATTGCCGATATAGGAATCGAACCGGGCGGCGAGATCGACCAGGTGGTCCTCCTGCCCCGCCTCGCAGGCCATTCGATAGGCCTTGCCATCAATATTGACGGTGACTTGCGCCATCTCTTCCTCTTTCCGGCCTATCTTTCGTGGTCGAGAACGGAGCGGATCGTCTCCATCGCCGTGACCAGCCTGCGGGAGACTTCGCGGTTGACTTCCTCCAGCCGGTTTGCCCGAAACTGCGCCTGGTCCAGTTCGCGCGCAAGACCCGCGCGGTCCTCATGCACGATCCGCACCTCGTTTTCGAGGTCTTCCCGGTTCTGGAGCTTTTCCGTACGGGCGTCGACGGCGCTCTCCAGGCCCGAAAGCGCCTTCTCAAGCGCTTCAAGCGCGTTTTGCAGCCGCCCTGTTTCCGCCACCATTGCCTTTCCTCTAAAAAGAGAGACGCGCATAGCATGAACACCTCGGAAGACCGCCACCTCAGGGTGAAAATCTGGCCTTCCGAATCGCCAAGATACCCGAAATTTCATCGTGATCTTAGGGAGAGTTAACAGCCGAGGTCAACTGAGGCCCATGATTGTCAAGTGGAAACTTGACGCAGGGCCGACCGATCGCAAAGACCGACGGCCTTTGAGGGCGAAGGGGACGGATTTGTGAGCGCGCGACTGGCCGAGGATTTGTCATAAAACAATGAAACAGGGAAAGAATTCGTTTATCAATCGATTTAGAAGCGCGAAACCGGCTGAACGGAGGCAAGTCATGCACCATATTGCAGCGAGGCTGGTTAAGCTGTGGCAGGCCAAAATGAAATGGTGTAGTGTCCTCGCGTTTTCGGGCTCGAGGTCCAGCGAGGCGCTTTCGGATTTGCCGCCTTGATTGCTTCGGGCAACACTGTAGTTTAGCCGGCAGCACTGCCGACCGGCCGGATGGCCGGGCTCCCAATGACCAACGCAATCTCTCAAGAATCAAGAAAAGCGAAGAACACATGACTTCTCTTGAAAAACACAACCGGATGGCCAACGCGATCCGTTTCCTCTCCATGGACGCCGTGCAGAAGGCCAATTCGGGACATCCCGGATTGCCGATGGGCGCGGCCGATGTCGCGACGGTGCTGTTCACCCGGTTCATGCGGTTCGATCCAAAGAACCCGAACTGGCCGAACCGCGACCGCTTCGTGCTGTCTGCGGGCCATGGCTCCATGCTGCTCTACTCGCTGCTCTATCTCCTCGGCTATGAGGACATGACGCTCGAGGACCTGAAGAATTTCCGCCAGCTCGGCTCCAAGACCGCCGGCCACCCGGAATATGGCCACGCCTCCGGCATCGAGACCACCACCGGTCCGCTCGGCCAGGGCATCGCCAATGCCGTCGGCATGGCGATCGCGGAACGCAAGCTTGCCGACGAGTTCGGCGACGCGCTGATGGATCACTACACCTATGCGCTGTGCGGCGACGGCTGCCTGATGGAAGGCATCAGCCAGGAGGCGATCACCCTTGCCGGCCACCTGAAGCTTTCCAAGCTGATCCTCTTCTGGGACAACAACTCGATCACCATCGACGGCGCCGTTTCGCTTGCCGATTCGACTGACCAGCACGCCCGCTTCCGCGCCGCGAACTGGCACACGATCGACATCGACGGCCACAATCCGGACGAGGTTGCCGCGGCAATCGAGGAAGCCCAGAAGTCCGACAAGCCGACCATGATCGCCTGCAAGACGACCATCGGTTACGGCGCGCCGAAGAAGGCCGGCACCAACAAGGCCCACGGCTCCCCGCTCGGCGACGAGGAGATCGCCGAAACCCGCAAGGCGCTCGGCTGGGAATACGCCCCCTTCGAACTGCCGGAAGACATTATAGAATAATAACTGGTATCCAGTGGTCGAGAACATACATTCTGCGCTGGGTTGTAACAAAATTGGAGGTTGTCACCCCCAACATTGCACTATCAGA
>NZ_CFHTCS010000204.1:0-8019 GCF_984369615.1 Martelella sp.
CTTCGGCACGGTGGAGCACATGCTGTTCGACAATGCGAAGCTGCAGCCGGGCGAGACCATTCTGGTGCATGCCGGCGGTTCGGGCATCGGATCCGCCGCGATCCAGCTTGCAAAGAAAACGGGCTGCACGGTGATCACCACGGTCGGATCAGAAGACAAGATGGAAAAGGCCCGCGCGCTTGGCGCCGACCATGTGATCAACTATCGCGAGGACCGTTTCGAGGGCGTCGTGCGCAAGCTGACGAAGAAGAAGGGCGTCGACGTCGTCTTCGAACATGTCGGCGCGGATACCTGGGCCGGTTCCATGCTGTCGATGAAACGCGGCGGCCGGTTGGTGACCTGCGGTTCGACCTCGGGCGTTTCCACCAACGTCAATCTGATGATGCTGTTCCAGCAGCAGCTGAAATTCTTCGGCTCATTCGGCTGCCGGATGGAGAACATGGCGGACGCCATGGAGAAGATGGCGCAGGGCGTCGTTCACCCGGTCATCGATACGCTTGTCGATTTCGACGGCATCGACAAGGCGCTGGAGCGGATGGAAAGCCGCCAGGTCTTCGGCAAGATCGTGCTCCGGATCGGTGACTGAGCGCATCGTGCTTTGTGCATCCCAATGGACGCACAAGGGACGCTTCAGGCGTCCGGTGTTGTTAAGCTTGGCGTAAACAAGAATCGTCGTTAAAAGGCGGGCAGCGCGGTTTACTCGCGCTGCCCGCAGTCAATTCTGGGATCCTGATTCGTGAAATCCTCCATCACCCGCATCGTGCTCAAGGCCCGACAGTTCCAGCAATGGCTGATAGCCTATCTGGTATTCGGGCTTCTCTCCGTGATGAAGCTGTTTCCGGCGGATGGGTCGATCCGTTTTGCCGACTGGGCGATGCGCAGGATCGGCCCTTTCACCGGCCGGCACAGCCTGGTGCTGGAGAACCTGCACTGCGCCTTTCCCGAGAAGGACGAGGCGGAAATCCGGCGTATTGCGCTAGCCAGCTGGGGCCATATCGGCCGGCTTGCGGCGGAATATGTGTTCCTTGACGAGCTTTTCGACTTCGACCCGCAAAAGCCGGACGCCGGACGCATCGAGGTGGCGGGCGTGGAGCGCTTCATGGACCTTCTGGCGCTCGACAGGCCCTTTATCGTGTTTACCGCCCATACGGCGAATTTCGAGCTGCTTCCGGTCGCCGCCGCGTCCTTCGGACTCAACGTCTCGGTTCTCTTCCGCCCTCCGAACAATCCCTATATCGCCGAAAAGGTCTTCCGCTTTCGCCGCAAGCGCATGGGCGAACTCGTGCCCTCCCATGCGGGCTCCGCCTTTGCGCTGGCAAGCGCGCTCGACGCGGGCAGGGGGGTTGGCGTCCTTGTCGACCAGAAGTTCAAGCGCGGTTCGCCGTCGTCCTATTTCGGCCAGGAGGTGCGCACCAATCCGCTTCTCGCCAAGCTTGCGCGCCAGTTCGATTGCAAGATATTTCCCGCGCGCTGCATCAGGCTGCCGGACAACCGCTTCCGCCTCGAACTCGAAGAGGAAATGCCGCTTCCCCGGACGGAAAAGGGCGCGGTGGACGTTGCCGCCACGGCCCAGGCGCTGAACGACAAGGTGGAAAGCTGGGTGCGCGAATACCCGGAGCAATGGCTCTGGTACCACGACCGCTGGGCGCGCCGCAAACGATAGCGAAGCGGAGGACGCCCGATTATCTCAGGCGTCCGGCAACGAGCTCCTGTTCGAAAGACAGGTGGCGCCTCAACGCGCCGAAAAGGCCGCGCAGCATGTAACCGACCGCTTCGGTATTGACCGTGCTGCCGTTGGCAAGCCGTCGCAGGACGTCGGTGACCTCCTCGGCAAAGCAAAGGTCTTCGAAGTGTTCATAGGTCAGGCGGTCGAGCGCCTCGGCGACGGCGCGTGCGCCGGCCGCGCGGCGGATCGCCGGAAAGACCTGCATTTCTTCCGTTTCCTGGGCCGTGCGCAGCGCCGGCACCAGTTCTTCGGCCAGTCGCCGACAGTCGCCGCGATTGACATTGGCGGGAAGCGAATCGGCAACGTCTTCCAGTGCTTCGCACAGACGCTGGATCGCGGCGTGGGCCTCGCCCATCGCCACGCTTGCCGGGTTGTTCGTTTCGGGTATCTGCTGGGTCAATTGCGTGTCCAGGCAATCAGTCGCGAGAGTTTCGGCCGTCATGCGTTCCTCCCTGCTGACTCGACCGTTCATGCGCCATTTGCGGGCAAATGCGCTCCGCCTTCATTGACTTAGGTCAAGAATGGGCCCTGTTACCGCTTCCCCGCGTGTGAACGCTGTGCGTTGCTGACGCCGGGAAGCCGTGCAAATGTCATGAAACTCACAAGTGCGACGGATAAGACATTCCCGTAAAAGGTATATGAGCAGACCGAGAGGAAATGCCATGAATGAGATGTCGACTGACCAGGGTCGCCTGGACCGGGCCAGAAGCGTTCAGTTCTATATCGACGAACGTCCGTACTGGGTTGACGGCACGGAGGCGCCGCCGCCGAAAATGACGGGAACCCAGTGGCGCATCTGGTGGCTCTCGGTCGCCGGCAAGTTTTTCGAAGGTCTGGTGGTGTTCATGACGGGCGTCGCCATGCCGCTGATTGCATCGGAATTCAGCCTGAACGCGACGCAGCACGGCATGGTCGGTTCGGCTTCGCTGTTCGGCATTCTCATCGGTGCAAGCGCGCTTGGCGGGCTTGCGGACCGGTTCGGCCGCAAGCGCGTCTTCATCATGGAACTCGGCCTCTTCATCGCCTTCCTTACGGCGATCATCTTCACCCAGAGCTTCGCCTGGCTGATCGTCTGCCTGTTCGGCATGGGGCTGGCGCTCGGATGCGACTATCCGACCGCGCATCTGGTGATTTCCGAAAGCACGCCGTCGAAGACGCGGGGCGGACTGGTGCTGTCGGCCTTCGGTTTTCAGGCCGTCGGCGCGATCTTCGGCACACTGCTCGGCTATGTCATCCTGACCCTCGACCCCTCGATCGGGGCATGGCGCTGGATGTACGGCGTGGCGATCATTCCGGCGCTCGCCGTGTTCATCGGCCGGTTCTTCATCCCCGAAAGCCCGCATTGGCTTGCCGTCCACGGCCGCGGCAAGGAGGCCGAGTCGGAGCTGCAGAAGCTTCTGAAACGGGTGCCGGCCTATCCGACCAAGGTCAGCGTCTCCGAGCCGCCGCAACTCGCGCACAAGAAGAGGACCGGCTATCGCGCGCTGTTCCAGAGGCATAATCTGCGGCCGCTGATCCTGTCCTCCGTGCCGTGGTTCCTTCAGGATCTCGGTACCTATGGCATCGGCATCTTCACGCCCACCATCCTGGCCGCGACCGTCGGTCACAAGACGGAGCATGTCCGCAATGTCGCCGATCTGGTCAATAATGACCTGATCGCAGCCAAGGGAACCGCCTTGCTCGATGTTCTGCTTCTGGTCGGCATCATCGGCGCCGTTCTGCTTGCCGATCGCATCGGCCGCATCCGCCTGCAGGTCTTCGGCTTCATCGGCTGCGCCGTCGGCCTGTTCATCGCCGCGCAGGCCGGAAACTACTCGGGCCCGACCCAGACAGCGCTGATCTTCACCGGCTTCATGCTGTTCAACTTCATGACCAATCTCGGCCCGAACGCCCAGACATACCTGATCGCAGGCGAGGTGTTCCCGACCCATATCCGCGGCACGGGCGCGGGATTTGCCGCCTCCTTCGCCAAGATCGGCGCCTGCATGACCGCCTTCCTGTTCCCGGTCCTGCTGGCCGACATCGGCACGACGGCGCTGCTCTACGGCCTGGTCGTGACCTCGCTGCTGGGCGCGGTGGTAACCTTCTTCTTCCGCATAGAGACGCGCGGCATCAGTCTTGACGGCCACCATTGAGACCATAAGAAAAGCCCGGCCTCGTTGCCGAGACCGGGCTCTCTTCATTGCCGCGAACCGCTATCAGTTGGCAGCGGAGCGGGCGGCTTCAAGCCAGGTGTTGACCTGGTCCTGGTTGTTCTCGATCCACTTGGCGGCCTGGGCCTGAACATCGTCATCGCCGTTGTTCATGGCGGAGTTCTGCGCGAAGATGTCCGGCAGCGGAATCGACACTTCCTTCAGCAGCGCATCGACGGCCGGATTGTCGGCGAGGAACGCGTCATTGACGACCGGAACGATGTCGTTGGCGACAAAGCCCATGTAGCAGGGATCGGCGACGCAGGTGTCGAGGCCCTTGGCCGGAGCCGGCAGTTCGACGCCTTCCTTCTGCGGCACTTCGATCCACATCACGTCCTTGCCGGGCGCGAGCTGGTCAACGGTCCAGTTCGGCGTCCAGGTGTAGAACAGGATGTGCTCGCCGTTCTGGTAGGCGGCGATCGCATCGGCCATGGAGGCGGAGTAGCCGGCCTTGATCGGGTTGATCGAGTCGCCGAGATCAAAGTCTTCCATATGCTGGGAAATCGTCAGCTCGCAGCCCCAGCCCGGCGGGCAGGCGACGAGATCGGCCTTGCCGTCGCCATTGCGGTCGAAGGCTTCCTTGACTTCATCGCGCTTGAAATCGTCAAGCGTCTTGATGTCGAACTCTTCGATGGCCGCCTTGTCGACGAGGTAACCCTGAAGCGCGCCGCCCTTGGCAACCGCGCCGTCGACGCTGGCCTTGCCTTCGAAGGTCGATTCATAGGTCCTGTGCAGCGGGAACCAGCCGTTGACCCAGAGGTCGACGTCGCCCTGCGAGACGGCCTGATAGAAGGCCGAGGCGCCAAGCGTCATCGGGCCGGTCACGCTGTAGCCGAGGTCCTCGAACATCTGCTTGTAGATTTCGGCCTGGAACCAGCCGGTGTCCCAGTCGGCCTGGGCCATGCGGATGGTCTTGCCGTCGCCGGGCTCCTGCGCGAATGCGGCGGTGGCCGGCACAAGGCTGGCCGCGCCGATCATCAGGGCAGCGGTGAGCTTGCTGAGATTGTTGTTCATGAGTGTTTCTCCGTTTCTACGTGTTGCGGCGTCGCGCCTGCGGGGAGGCGGGCGCTTCACCTTGGCTACGGGATCGGAGATCCCTTGAAGGCGGCCCGCTGGCCGCCCCCGTTCTTAATCGGCGGCCTTCTTCTGGCCGCTGAACAAAGTTCCCAACGCCTGACGAAAGGTCATCCGGTTGGGATCGGAAGGCTCGACGAGGCCCTGGGTGATGCGGTCGAGCACGATGGCCAGAACCACGATGCCGACCCCGCCGGCGGTCGCGCCGCCGACATCCAGCCGGCCGAGGCCGGTGTTGACGACCTGTCCGAGGCCGCCGGCGCCGATGAGCGCCGCGATGACAACCATCGACATGGCGAGCATCAGCGTCTGATTCAACCCCGCCATGATGGTGCGCATGGCAAGCGGCAGCTGAACCTCGATCAGCGTCTGCGTATAGTTCGCGCCGAAGGCCTCCGAGGCCTCGATCAGATCCGTGCGCACGTTGCGGATGCCGAGATTGGTCATGCGGATGATCGGCGGCAGGGCGAAGATGATGGTGGCGATGATGCCCGGGGCCATGCCGACGCCGAAGAGCATCACGATCGGCACAAGATAGACGAAGCTCGGCACGGTCTGCATCACGTCGAGGATCGGCCGGACGATGC
Source organism: Martelella sp. (assembly GCF_984369615.1). Taxonomy (NCBI): domain Bacteria; kingdom Pseudomonadati; phylum Pseudomonadota; class Alphaproteobacteria; order Hyphomicrobiales; family Aurantimonadaceae; genus Martelella; species Martelella sp. Next base: position 5,580 of record NZ_CFHTCS010000204.1, read on the forward strand.
GCCACAACATGTCGCTGCGGGCAACCAGAATGCCGACCGGGACGCCGATGATGGTGCAGAAGAATACCGAGGTGAGGATCATGGCGAGCGTCGTCATGGTTTCCGGCCACAGACCGATCAGGTCGACGAAAAGAAACCCGAATATCGTCACCAGCGCCATGGTCCTGCCGACGATCCGCCAGGCGAGAAGCGCGAAGATCGCGGTCATCGCCAGCATCGGCACCCATGCGAGGAATGTGTCGAGCGCCATCAGCACCTGGTTGACGGGCACCTGAAGGGCACGAAAGAACGGCCGGAAATTGGGAACGAGGAAGCCCCGGACGAAGTCATTGACCCATGTGTCGAACGGGATCGTGAAATACTGCGATGGATCTAGCAAATCTCTGGTCTCCTGTCGGCTTATTCCGAAGCCGGCTGGCCTGCAGCCGGTTTGTTTTTCTCTGCCTCGGGGTCTTCGGTCTCCGTTTCAGGCTCCTCCGGATCGGCGGCGAGTTGCTCGAAGATCTGGTCCTGCGAGACAACGCCGACGAGTTTGCCGTCATCGTCTGTCACGGCCATCGGCACACCGCCCTGGGCTGCCGAATAGACCTCGTTGAGATAGGCTTGTTCCGAAACGGTCGGCGGTTCTGCGAACATGACTTCGCGGACCGGGGTTTCACGCGGACACTGCAATGCATCGGATCGCATCAGCAGGCCCACCGGCACACCACGTTCGACCACATAGGCGAGGTCAGTCTTGGCCTTGTCCATGACGCGAAGTGCATCGCGCGCAGTGGCGTCGACCTTGACCCAGGCGGCGTCGCTGGAAATATCGGAAACCTTGAAGACGCGGCTTCGGTCGATATCGGAAACGAAGGCGCGGACATAGTCGTCGGCCGGTTCGGAAACGATTTCCTGGGCGGTGCCCACCTGCACGAAGGCGCCGTCCTTCATAATGGCGATGCGGTCGCCGAGGATCATCGCCTCGTTGAGGTCGTGGGTGATGAAGACGATGGTCTTCTTCAATTCTTTTTGAAGAACGATCAACTCGTCCTGCATCTCGCGACGGATGAGCGGGTCGAGCGCGCCGAACGGTTCGTCCATCAGCAGGATTTCCGGATCGTTCGCCAGACCGCGGGCAAGGCCGACGCGCTGCTGCATACCGCCTGAAAGCTGGCTGGGATAGCTGTTGGCATAGGCGTCGAGCCCGACCTTGGCGAGCGAGGCCAGCGCCTGTTTGTGGCGCTCTTCCTTGCTGACGCCTTTCAGCTTCAGGCCAAAGGCGACGTTATCAATAATCGTTTTGTGAGGAAAAAGAGCGAAGTGCTGGAAAACCATAGTGATTTTCTGCCTGCGAACGTCCCTCAGGGCTTCCTTGCTACAGTTGGCAACATCGACATCGTCGATGATGATCGAGCCGGATGTCGGCGGGATCAGGCCGTTCAGCGTGCGCACGATCGTGGATTTGCCCGAGCCCGACAGACCCATGATGACGAAGATCTCGCCTTCCTGGACATCAAAGCTCACATTGTCGATGCCAACGGTAACACCGGTGGCCTTGAAGATTTCTTCCTTGCTCTCGCCGGCTGCGAGGCGACGTGCCCCTTCGCCGCTGTCATCGTTGAAAAGCTTGGAAACGTTTTTAGCGGTCAGTTTGACAGTCATACCTCTTCCTTATTCGGCAACAGGGGATGAGGGTCCCTGAGGCGTCCGTTCGACGGTTGAGCCTGCGCATTGCCCGCGCGGGCAACGCAAGGGGCCGGGGATGCGACGTTCGCATCCATCCGGACATGTCTCTCGCATCCGAGCGAAAGCGCAGGATCGGAAAAACCGGCCCGGCGAATGTCCGCGATACCCCGGAGCTCAAAAGAGCCCGACAAGGCCGCCTTGTCTATTGTCAGTTCAACGATTGAGCGGCCTCCGCTGTGTAGAATTATGGCGCTGGAATGTCAAATTTCCGGCGCCCAAGTGTCACGTATCTGGTCATGGAATGGAAATAGGGTGATTTTCACCGTTTCAAGGGGAAGGGCCGGGCAACAGGCGGGCTTTCGGCTTGAACCGCCGGCGCGGGCAGAGTAGTTCAGAGGGAATTTGATCGACACGGCGAGACGGGTAAAATCTTGATCGATCCCTATGAAGTGCTTGGCGTAGACCATGATTGCGACGAGAAGACCGTGCGGGCGGCCTATCGGCGGCTGGCCAAGGAAGCCCATCCCGACAGCGGCGGCGACGAGGAGCGTTTCGCCCGCCTCCAGGCGTCCTATGATCTTCTGAAGGATCCGGTGCGGCGCAAGGTTTTCGATGATACCGGCTATGATCCCGAACTCGCCGATCCGAAGGATCTCAAGGGTCTGATGCTGCTGGAGCCGCTCGTTAACGAGATGATCCTGGACGATCGCGAGCCGGGCAGTTTCGATCCGGTCGCGGCGATGCGGCGCAAGCTTTCCGACGACATTCTGAA